>VSOC01000143.1 GCA_009774615.1 Lachnospiraceae bacterium | reverse complement strand
ATGATAAACCCTCACCAATGGAAGAGAAGCTACATGATAAATTTTCACATCTTTTGTTCCAAGCGCAAATAAAGAATTTTCAATAACTGTTGACTGAAAGAAAAGCAAATATAAAATTGTTTTATCCGTTGTTTTAAATATTGCACAGAAAAATAAAATAAAAGTTTCAATAACTCCTATTGCTATTGCTATATATTTATTTTGAAAAAAAAGGGAAGTTATAACACTTATTGTTACATAGAAAAAAAGTATTAATTGCTCATTAGTTAATCTTTTTATCTTTATCATTTATTTTTATAACCTTTCATTTTGCATTGCCCTCTTATATGCATTTTCCATCTGTAACACATTGACTTCGATATCAAATTTTTCCCGGATACGCTTCCTCCCATTTTTCCCCATACGTTGTCTTAAATTTTTATCTAATACCAGTTTCATAAGACCTTCTGCTATACTTTTAGGATTCTTTTTTTTAACAATAATCCCTGTTACTCCATCATCTACTACTTCTTTAAAACCATCTGCATCTGTTGCAACAACTGGAACTTCCATAGATTGAGCTTCAACAGCTGCAACTCCAAAACTTTCCGAAATACTGGTTACACAAAAAATGTCCATTTCACTCAGCACTTTAGGCACAAGTGAATTATCAATATAGCCTTTTAATTTAACTGTATTTTGTAAATTTAATTTATTAATCAGCAATTGTAGTTCTTTTTTTTGAGAACCATCACCATAGATATCACAATGAATTTTTGTAAATAATTCCTTATTTACATTCATTAACATTTTTTGCAACTCATAAATACCTACAATTAAATCATCAATTCCATACTTTCGTTCAAGTGATTTTATATTCCCTATAACAATCAAATCTTTATCATGTCTTGCAAACTTGTCCGGATCAAATTTATTTGTATCAATACCAAATGGAGTTACTATAATATCGCGGCTATCCCCGATAAGTTCTTTTACTTTTTCCTTCATACAATAACTAGTTGAAGCTATTGCATTAGCATATAATAAATTTTTTTTGATTATATTCATACAAACTCTATTGGTATAAGGAACGATATATACATCACTTCCCCAAACCGATAATAATACATTTTCTAATCTTGCTAAACGCATTAATATTCCTGTTCCGCTTGCATTATGTACATTAACCACATTTGGCTTGTACTTTATAGCAATTTTATGTAAAAATACAGCATTCAAAAAATAGCCTTTTTTCCCATTAAATGGCATTTCTATTACTTTTGCTTTTTTATGAATATCTATTTTATCGCTATCCCTTGCTTTAGGAAAAACAAAAACCACTTCATGTCCTCGCCTGCATAATATATCTACCCATTTTTTAGAATGAACCCCGGCATACCCAACAAATAATATTTTCACTTGATTTTCCTCATAATCATTATTATTCAAATCTACCTACAAACTCCATTGTGCTGCAATTCTCTAACGGCAGTTTTATCGCCTTTCCTTCTGCTGCTGACTTATAAATTGCCAGTACCAGTTCCAGTGCCCTCTTTCCTGCTTCTGCATTTACATAAGGTTCCCGATCTTCTTTTATTGCACTTATCATATCTGCATACAAAGGTGTGTGCCCAAACCCATAGATGTTCGGCGGGTTTTCGGCAAATTCTGCAATTACAGTCTTAACTTCCTCCAAAGAATCTGCAAATCTCCATTCCTCAATGCAATTTACACTCTGCCCACCGGCCTTTACTGTTCCTTTTTCTCCAAATAAATAAAGGGTTTCTTCCAGATTCTTAGGATAAAGATCGGTAGTCCCTTCTATGATTCCATATGCACCATTTTTAAATTTTACAAGAGCAATTCCCAAATCCTCTGCCTCAATATAAGGATGATTCAGCCGATTCGTCATTCCTACTACTTCATCAATTTCATCCCCCATCATCCAGCGCAGTAAATCGATATTATGGATACACTGATTCATCAATGTCCCTCCGTCCTGTGCCCAAGTTCCCCGCCATTTTGCCTTGGAATAATAGTCTTTATCCCTGCACCATCGTATATGAGCTGTTCCGTAAAACATTTTTCCAAATCGGTTATCTTCCAGTGCCTCACGAATTTTCTGAATAGACTTATTAAAGCGGTTCTGATGTGATGTGCAGACTTTAACTCTCTTTTCTTTTGCTGCCCAGATAATCGTATTCGCATCTGCAAGCGAAAGTGCTATCGGTTTTTCAATAATAACATTACACCCGGCAGAAATACAATCTAAGGCAATTCTTGCATGTTTTCCGCTTTCCGTTGCAATCGCTACAAGTTCCGGCTGTTCTTTTTCCAGCATTTTATAGTAATCTTTATATTGATGAACATGCCGCAAATCAAATTTTTCTGCCTTTTCTTCAAGCATATTTTCATCAATATCACAAATAGCTGCAAATTGCAGATGATTGCTTTTCGCAGCTACAATATGGTTAGGCGAAATTCTTCCGCACCCAATTAGTGCATATCTCATTACCGTTCTCCTTTTAATCATAGAATCTAAAGTTTTAGTTATGATTTTTCATTTATTATCGTTACTACCTTCATCATAACACCTCAATATTGTCCCGTACTTTTAATGCAGCCATTACATTTTTTGTATCAAAAATAACTTTTGCATATTTCTGTACCATTGCATAATCTACATTATGATGACCTGCGGTTACTATAACCAAATCAGCCTCTGCAATCTTTTCGGGTGTTAAAGCCTCAATACTTTTTGCACTTTGCCCATACATATTTGAAAATTCTGGAACCCATGGATCATAGTATTCCACATCAGCTCCAACTTTGCGTAATCCTTTCATCACACGAATTGCCGGTGATTCCCGATAATCATCGATATCATTTTTATAACTCACACCAAGCATAAGGACTTTTGCACCATTAATTGCCTTTTTATAGCGGTTTAAAATATGCATTGTCCGCTCGACACAGTACTCCGGCTGCGAATCATTAATTACCATTGAATTTTCAATCAATGTTGTATGAAAATCATACTCTCGTGCCTTCCAGGTAAGATAGTAGGGATCAAGTGGAATACAATGCCCTCCAAGTCCTGGTCCTGGATAAAACGGCTGAAATCCATAAGGCTTAGTTTTTGCAGCATCAATAACTTCCCATACGGATATCCCCATTTCATTGCAAAGCCGTCCGATCTCATTAATCAGTCCAATATTGACATTGCGGTAAGTATTTTCCAATATTTTTTCCATCTCGGCTACTGCCGGTGACGAAACCGTAAATACTTCACCATCCAAAACAGCCCGATACATGGCGCTGATTACCTCTGCTCCATCTTCACTGCAGGCACCAACAACTTTAGGTGTATTCTTTGTTTTATAAATCAAATTTCCCGGATCTACCCGTTCCGGACTGAACCCCAAATAAAAATCCTGTCCACAGGTTAATCCGGAACCTTCTTCCAAAATGGGTTTTAGTAATTCTTCGGTTGTTCCCGGATAAGTTGTCGATTCCAAAACAACCATCGTTTTTGCTTTTAAGTACCTCGATATGGCTATAGCTGAATCACGCACAAACCGGATATCCGGCTCCTGATGAATATCCAATGGCGTAGGAACACATATGGCAATAAAGTCAATTTCCTGTATAAAAGAAAAGTCACTTGTAGCAGATAACCTTCCGGATGCTACCAGATCCGCCAAATCCGAATCAACCACATCTCCTATGTAATTATGTCCCTGATTAACCATATCTACCTTTGATGCCTGTACATCAAAACCTATCGTCTTAAAGCCTGCCTTTGCTTTTTCTACTGCAAGTGGAAGTCCGACATAACCAAGCCCGACAACCCCTACAACAATTTCTTTCTTTTTTATCTTTTCAAGTAATTCTTCTTTCATTTCGTTCTCCCTTAAACTTAAAAGTTCAGATTTACTAAGAGAAAAGAACATCCAGAAATTTATCGGTTAGCACTTCAACATCATGATATTTCTGCATATATGCTTTTCCCTCTATTCCAAATTTTTCACGTTCTTTATCAGGCATACCATAAAGATATTCTATCTTCTCTGCCAATTCTTTTGCATTATATGGTTCAAATTGCAACCCCCCCCTGCTCTCAACTACTTCGTTATCTTTAAATCGAAATCCAAACAATATAGGATTTCCAGAATACAAATAGTCATTAATTTTAAGCATGGAAACACCATACTTTAGTGCCATTTCTTTTCCTTTATATTCAACATGGGCCATACAAATACTACAGTAAGTTAATAACACCGGTATGCTTTCTTTAGATATGCGCTCTCCTATTAAAACTTTCTGCAAATTATTTTCATTAACAAACTGAACCATCCTTTCCTTTTCCTGCCCACTTCCCACAAAAAGCATCTTTACCGGAATTTCTCTTTCCTCAAGTATTTTCTGTGCCTCCAGCATTACATGCACCCCTTCATACTCCATGTAATATCCGGTAAACACACACACAAACCCACTTGAAATAAATTCCCGTATCTCCTCTGGCAGTAAGTCCATTCTCTCTCTGTTGCTGTCATACCGTTTACAATCCATGGGCTGACCAAGCAAGAGCGTTTTTTCTCTTGGGATTCCTTTCTGGGTACAGATATAGCGTTCTCCATGATAAAGGGAATAAATAATTTTATCCGCATGTTTATAAGTAAATTTCTCAATCATGCTAAAAAACACAGCCATTGGATGTGTTTTCTTCATCCTTCCGCTGTCCACCCACACCTGCGGCCAGAAATCTCTTACTTCTGCAACAAATCGTATTTTATATTTTTTGGCAATCCTATAAGCGGCAATCCATGCAAGCGGATGCACCGATGCCCCTTCTACAACATCCGGCTTTCCATAATTCTTTGCAATAATTTTTTCATACCGCAGTACCTGAAACATAAAACTGATGATATTTTTAGCACGATCTTTACCATTATTTTCTACATAAGGTGTTGTTTTTAAATACACATAACGGACATGGGGAAATGGTCTGGTAAGATAACATTCCTTTTCACTTATATAATGATGTGTATAATGCGAAAAACCAGAAGAAAACACAACTACATTATATCCACGCTTGTCCAGTTCCTTAGCAAAATCATACTGTCTGGAAATTCCTCCATATTCTGGTTCCGATGAATAATGGTCAATAATCCAGATTATTTTTCGTTTTCTTTTATCACACTCCATACATTACCCCTTATCTTTTATTTTGCAGTAAATCCATCATCATTTGACATAAACTGCGTTTCATCCATTATCTTTGCTCCATATCCGCTGCTGATTGCAGCCGATTCTTCTTCGCAAAAACCTTCTGTACTTTCCTTCATGAAAAGAATTTTTACTGTCTTAAAAATAATTACAATGTCCAGCAATAATGAATAATTCTGAATATACATTAAATCCAGCTTCAACTTATCATAAGCTGTTGTACTGTATTTTCCATACACCTGCGCATAACCGGTCAGACCTCCTTTAACCTTCATACGATAGACAAACTCCGGAATCTGTTTCGTATATAATTCGATATGTTCTACCCGCTCCGGTCTGGGGCCAACAATACTCATATCACCCTTCAATATATTTAAAATCTGCGGCAGTTCATCAATTCGCGTTGCACGGATAATCCGTCCCACAGGCGTAATCCTTGGGTCCTGCTCAGTTGCCGGAATGGACTGACCATCCTTTTCCGCATTGACGATCATGCTTCTGAACTTACAAATGCGAAATACTATTCCGCCTATAGTACACCGCTCCTGGAAATAAAAAACCGGGCCTCTATCGTAAAGTTTTATTGCAATCGCTGTAATAACAAAAATCGGCGACAGCAAAATCAATGCTGCTAATGACAAAAAAATATCCATTCCACGCTTAATCAAGCGCTGTTCAAAGGAAAGTCCATTATTCCTTGAGAGCAAAAGTGGGGTATCAAACAAATGAAGGTTTTCTGCACTCCTTATAATTACATCAGAAATCTTCGGCGTAGAATAAGTCCGAATGGATTTCTCATAACAATATTTCAATAATATATTCCGCAGATGAGAGGGAATATCACAAATCACCACGCCTTCATATCCTTCAATTTTTGCTTTAATTACATCCATTCCGGCGGAAATATGTATTGCCTCTCCAATATAAAAACGGTCATTTCTTGTGTGAATTTTCCCCATCAGCCCTGCTACGGGATGTTGTCCATAAATCAGCAGCACCTTTCTTGGCGGATAAAGAAATCGGTAAAATCTTGTAAATAAAAAACTCCAGGTACAAATCAAAATAAATTCTGCACCCGTCATCACCAGAAGAGGGGTTACCTTCTGGAAGTGTTTTGTCAACAGCGTAATCTGCAAATATACCATGATATTGGCACAAAAACTGGCTAAAGACTGTGAGTAAATCATATTCCCTGTTCGCAGATAACCAACCCTAAGTCCGCCATAAAGAATATTAAACAGCATTAAAAAAATCCCATACACCGCAACCATCAGCCAATGACCAGTTCGATTATAGGGAATTTCCATCTTAGCATTATAGAAATGCAGCCAGATATACCAGAAAATGGCCATTTCTAAAGAAAGTACAATTACTGTAAATAAGAATTTTACAATCCTTTTGTATTGTTCATAATTTTTCATCAGAAAGCAACTCCTGTTTCCTCCAAATCATTTTCTCTGCATTCAACATCTTTACCCACATCCTTCGTTAAAAACATTGGCCCGGTGTCCTCCTTTAATACAATTCCCAGTACCATAACCAGGTTTTCTCCCCACAACCTGTGATGAACCATCGCAAAGCGTTTTTTATACTGAATCCGTTTAATCTGCCCCTGACACAGCTTCAATGGTTCTGATAACCTGCAAATCCTCCCCTGCTCATCCTTATCCACATAAGAAAGCCTGACCAGATGATCTTTTCCGGATATTGCTTCAAGAAATTTTGCATCTTCCTGCATTAACGGAAAAATGGCAGGGTTTGTATATTTATCTCTTTCTGCCGCTAAATAATTTCTTTTTATAATGTTCAAATATTCCGCTCCCTCTTCACAGGTAAGGAACACACATCCTGGGAAGAGAAGTTCTGTATGGACAATACTCCTTTGCTGTTTTCGCCAAATTCGTTCATGATAAATAGTAAAGCACTCATGATATAAACCATACGGAAGAACATTTTTTAACTCTTCTGCCAATGCTTCTTCCCTGCCTGCCCAAGTTTTTATCAGATACCACCGCACCAATCTCCCCTCCCTTAGAAACTATTTCTATATAACCTGTCCGCCTTTTATTTTTCCATCTATTTGCATTCTTGTGGTTTTGTTTCTTTCCTTTTGCTTACTCTCTGGTCTATTGGTATTGTCGGATACATCCCTGAATACCTGATTGGAGCATCTACTTTTCCGTATCTTATTCCCTGACTGATATCTTCTTTCAAAATAATTCCCAAAAGAATATCTTTTTCTTTTCCAAGAAGTTTAATCCGTACTAGGACATATCTTTTTTTTAATCGGCAGCGCACAATCTTTGATACACATGATTTTAAAGGCCCTTCTACACGATAAACTTTCCCATTACTGCCCATTTCCAGGTAAGACAGAGCAATCACATGATGAATGTCCATAACCTGTTCCAGAAATGTAGCTTCTTCTGCTTCAAGAGAAAGAAAAAAGGAATCATCATCCGCAGCCATCAGTTTTACCATAGACGGAAACTGTTTCAGACAAAAAAATAAAGCCTCTGGCTCTTTTGATGTTATAAATACATAGCCGGGAAATGCCCGACTTATATGAACAAAGTTCTGCTGTTGACGCCTCCATAGCTGTTCATGATAAACAACAAAACACTCTCCATACAGATGCCCGGGAACAATCTGCCTGACCATCTGTACCATTTTTTCTTCTTCCCCGGTTCTTGTCTGTAATACATACCACAGCATAATTACCCCCGTCATCATAAAAAAGGATTAACACACACAAAAGGGTATGCTTCGCCATATCCGCATTATTTTTGACAATAACCCGAACCAGTCAATGCGATAAAGCACCTAACCCCTACCACGAATATAACCCCTTTCCAGAGAATGCAGCCTCCAGACTCACTCTTCTCTTTCCCGGTTTTGTTCTAAATCATGTATTCTGTATTGCAGATAGTGAAAACACAAAACACCTGATTTTTGAGTGTAACATAATATAGAATTGTGTTACACTCAAAAAAAACATTAAAAGCCATAAAACACTGATAGATACTGGATTTTTAGCCGATTCGGCTCATGATATAATCGAAATATTTATTTCACTTTCTATTGAAAAAATTAAACTTTTTTCCATAAATTATTAAGCCTTTTTCCTTAAAAACAGCTTGCAATAGCGTTAAAAGAGTGTTATCATTACGTAGTAACTTTGAGTGTAACACAATTCTATATTGTGTTACACTCAATAAAATAAATGGAACAAAAAAAGGCTGTTTTGCCCAAAATATCCTGCGCAAAACAGCCCTTTTCTTATTATGTTAAACTACATCACAAATTATATTCCTTACACTTTCTGCCTTTTCGCCACAAACACCGGGAAGGTATCGCTGCCCTTCAGCTCTTTTCCTTCGGTTATCGTAA
>VSOC01000142.1:2143-8613 GCA_009774615.1 Lachnospiraceae bacterium | reverse complement strand
AAAAATAATCTGTATAACCGTTCCTTGCCCCAGGCTGCTTTGCAGTTCAATCTTGCCATTCAAGTATTGTACAGCATGTTTTACAATAGATAGTCCTAATCCCGTTCCACCTGATTCCTTAGAGCGGCTCTTGTCTACACGGTAAAATCGTTCAAAGATTCTTGCCTGATGTTCCGGCGGTATGCCGATTCCCGAATCCTTCACCGTAATCGAGGCACTATTTTCCTGACTGCTTATAGCTACTTCTACCGTACCGCCGTTCTTATTATACTTGATAGCATTATCACAGAGGTTAAAAATAATTTCTGTTAAGAGCCGCCGGACACTTTTAATATAAACCTTTTTTCCTGTTAAAGCCACTTCAATATCTTTTGCCGCTGCTATATCTGCCAGTCCTGCCATCACCTCAGATGCGATCTCACATAAATCAACATTTTCAAACGGCATATCGCATCCCTCGTCTAATTGGGATAAACGGATAATATCATCAATTAATGTTACAAGCCGCCCTGCCTCTGTGCGGATATGCCCTACAAAACGTGTCATATCCTCCGATTTTACAAGACCGTTCTCCATTAACTCCGCACTCCCCATTATGGATTGCAGCGGAGTTTTCAATTCATGTGATACGTTGGCAGTAAACTCCCGTCTGTTCCTTTCTGCGAAAGCTGCTTCTGTTATATCAAAGGCAAGAACAACCGCCCCAATTACAATACCGTTAGATTCAATGCGGTTGACATGGATCTGATACTCTTTTCCCTCACGTTCTATGCGGATTTCGCTGTGTCCACTTGAAAATGCGTCCTGTATGGCGTGGCTCACATTATGGCTTCTCTCTACTGTCAGAAAATCTTTACCTATGCTGGAACATTTCGTATGAAACAGCTTCAGCGCGGCAGGATTAATGTTCAGAATTATATTTTTCTCATTCAAAAGGACAAGCCCTTCCGTCATGCCATATGTAATCTGTGCAAATTCATCATTTTTCCTTTGGAGTTCCGACAACTGCATATCAATCTGCTTATGCTGTTTATTGATACGGTTTAATAGGGGAGCCAGCTCCTCATAAGTATCGTTTTCCAGCGGTTTTTCTAAATCAAGTCTGTTTAACGGCTCCATGATATGTTTAGAAATACGGCTTGCTAATACTCCTGATAAAATGAGTGTTACAACAACTACAATTAAAATCGGCTGTATCATCCCCAAAACAAGCACCCATATCGTAACGCTGCTGACAGAAATCCTTAATACTGAACCATCATTAAGCCGCCTTGCACAGTAAAGTGTTTTTTCTAAAAGAGTCGTGGAATAACGTGAGCTTTTTCCCTCTTTATTCCGCAGGGCTTCTTGAATTTCTTCCCTGTCCGCATGGTTTTCCATACTTTCCCCGTCAGACTGTGTATCATATATAACATCTCCATTTTCAGCAACCCATGTCAGACGGTACTCCCTTGACTGTAATTCCTCCAGATAGTTCCGTCCATCCTTTTCAACGGCTATGGCAGCTAAAGACAGTTCATCCTCCAACTGTTTTCCCTGAACATTACTGAAATAACTGTAAAGACATCCCATGATGATAACAAGGCTTGCAATCAGGACAGCCCCCGCTACAACCATAATTGATTTAAAAATTTTCTTTGTCATGCCTGCACCTCTAACCTATAACCAACACCACGCACTGTTTCAATCATTTTCCCATAATCCCCCAGTTTTACACGCAGAGTACGGATATGCATATCAACCGTTCTCGTTTCACTGACATAATCAGCTCCCCATATGTCATTAAAAAGCTGGTCACGGGAAAATGCGATGCCCGGACGGGAAAGGAACAGCCGGAGAAGTTCAAATTCTTTTAAGGTAAGCTGTATTCTTTCATTATCAATGGAAACTGTATGTTCGTTCAGATTGACAACAAGCCCCCCGGCTTTCAAAAGATGTTCTACCTCTGTAGGATTGCACCGGCGGAGTACCGCTTTCACACGGGAAACCATCTCCATCATCCCAAAAGGCTTTACAAGATAATCATCCGCACCTAAATCAAGGCTCTGGATTTTATCATACTCCATGCCTTTTGCAGTTGCCATGATGACGGGAATCCTGCAAGTGTCAGGGCTGTCTTTTAAAAATTTCAGCAGTTCCACGCCATCCTCTCCGGGCAGCATAATATCAAGAATTATCAAATCCGGCTTTTCCATAGATAAAGCGTCACGAAAGGCTATTGCATCCAAAAATCCTTTTGCTTCAAAATCAGTGGAATTAAGCGTATATACCTCAATATCCCGGATACTGTCATCATCTTCCACACACCATACTTTCATAATCATGCTCCTTTATGTTCTCCTGTCACGGAAAAAGCCACCCACTCTGCAATATTTACCGCATGATCCCCGATACGCTCAAAATATTTGGCAATCATCAGTAAATCCAGCGCATATCCTCCGTCTGTCGGTTTTTCTGCTATCAGCTTAATCAGAGATGACTTGACCTGTAAAAACAAATCGTCAACCACATCATCACGGTCAATCGCCGCACCAGCCAATACTACATCCTGTTTTACAAAAGCGTCAATGCTTTCTGTAACCATCTGGCTCGCCGCATCTGCCATAAACCGGATCTGTTCACATTCCCCTCCAGTCCTTCCGTCAAGAAACGTGATAATTTCCGCAATATCCGCCGCCTGTGTTCCAATACGCTCCATATCAGTAATCATTTTAAGGGCTGCAGATATTTGCCGTAAATCCCTTGCTACCGGCTGTTGCTGTAACAGCAGTTTCAAACACAGTGTTTCGATTGTGCGCTCCATCCGGTTAATCTCTCCATCAAGGGATAAAACCTTGTCTGCCAGCTTTATGTCGCCCATAGTTAATGCTTTTGAAGCAGCGGCAATCGCTTCCTCACACATTGCCCCCATTTGGGTAAGCTCTTTATTCAGCATAGCAAGCTGTTCATCAAAACGACTTCTCATTATCCAAACCTCCCCGTAATATAATCCTCCGTCCGCTTGTCCTTTGGTTGCTCAAACATCTTTTCCGTATTTCCATACTCAATTAAATTGCCAAGGAGAAAGAAAGCCGTATTATCGGAAATCCGCACAGCCTGTTGCATATTGTGCGTTACGATGATAATAGTATACTTTTCTTTAAGTTCCATTGCAAGTTCCTCTATTTTAGATGTGGAAATAGGGTCAAGTGCGCTTGTAGGCTCATCCATCAGAAGCACATCCGGCTCTACCGCTAATGCACGGGCAATGCAGAGCCGCTGCTGCTGACCGCCTGACAGTCCTAATGCCGATTTTTTCAGCCTGTCCTTTACTTCATCCCAGATTGCCGCCCCACGCAGAGAGCGTTCTATTATATCGTCCAATTTTGCCTTATTTTTCACTCCGTGTGTCCTCGGCCCGTAAGCAATATTGTCGTAGATGCTCATAGGAAAAGGATTCGGCTTTTGAAAAACCATGCCAATACTGCGGCGAAGCTCATTGACATCGACATCTGCATCAAAAATATTATCGCCCCTATAATACACTTCTCCTGTAATCCGTACACCAGCGATAAGGTCATTCATTCGGTTTAACGATTTAAGGAAAGTAGACTTCCCACACCCGGAGGGGCCAATCAGTGCCGTAATGCTCTGTCCTTCAATCTCAATATTTACATCTTTCAAAGCCTGTGTACTGCTATACCACAGGCACAGGTCTTTTACCACCATGGCAGGATTTTTGTCATGATTCATTATATTATTCATACATTTCTCCTTTTTTGGAAATATCTGCTCGCCAGTGTAGCCGACAGATTGATGAACATGGTCAAAATCATCAGGATAGCGGCAATTGCAAAGGCTATACCAAATTCCCCGTTTTCTTTTGCATAGACATATAATGCGACCGTCAATGTTGCCCCTGCACTGCCAAGCCCTTCAAGAATCCCGTTCAGGGCATGGGCAAAACCAGCCGTAAAAAGAAGTGCCGCTGATTCTCCCAAAATTCGCCCCACTGACAATATACAGCCTGTTATGACTCCATCAATACAACCTGGAAGCACAACGGTATAAATCACACGCCACTTTCCAGCTCCCAGCCCAAAAGCACCTTCACGGTAACTTTGCGGTACTGTTTTCAGGCTTTCCTGCGTTGTGCGCATAATCGTAGGCAGATTCATGATTACCAAAGTAAATGCCCCCGCTAAGAGGGAAGTTTTCATACCAAAAAACTGACAGAAAAACAGCATACCTACAAGTCCATAAATAATAGACGGAATCCCTGATAAGGTTTCGGCTGCATACTCAATCATTTCTACCAGTTTCTTATTTTTGGCATATTCTGTAAGATAAATCGCCGCACCAACTCCAAGCGGGAGAACAAATACCAAAGTTGCCGCTACAATATAGACTGTGTTAAGAATATCCGGCAGTATCCCGATCCGGTCAGACAGATAACTCGGTTTCGTAGTAAGCAGCTCCCAAGATACATTCGGCAGCCCTTTCCACAATACATAACCAATCAAAAATAATACCAATGCACAAGTAATGCATACGGAAATCCCCATCAACACACGCATGGCTGTAATATATGTTTTCCTTCTAAGGGAAATTGATTGTTTTTCCATCTATATTTACTCCTTGCTTTGTTTCAAAAAGAAATTTAATACGGCATTTATCAGCATGATAAAGAGGAATAAAACCAACGCAATCGAAAATAATGCCTGTTTCTGTAAACTTCCGTCAGCCGCATAAGACATTTCACTTGCCACAGCGGTTGTAAGGAAACGGACGCTCTGAAAAATTTTCGGCATATTTGGGGCGTTCCCCGCCACCATCATAATAGCCATAGCCTCGCCGATAGCCCTGCCAACGCCTAACACAACAGCCGCCGCAATGCCGCTTTTTGCCGCCGGAACGGATACACGGAAGTATGTTTCAATCGGTGTCGAACCAAGCGCAAGGGAAGCATCCTCATATTCCTTTGGAACAGCTTCTAATGCCGTAAGCGACACTTTAATGATTGAGGGTAATATCATAATTGCAAGTACAATGATAGCAGCAAACAGGCTGGCTCCATCGGGGATATGGAAAACAATCCGTATCCCTGGCACAAGCACCATCATTCCCACAAGCCCATAAACTACCGACGGAATGCCAGCCAATAAACTTACCGCTGTTTCAATAACGGTTTTTATTTTTAACGGCGCAATCTTAGCAAGATAAACTGCTGTCATAAAGCCAATTGGCACTCCAAGTACGATTGCGCCAGCCGTACCATAAATACTGGTAAGGATAAACGGAAAAATCCCATATTGCGGCTGTGCTGCTGTAGAAGCCCATTTCTTCCCGAAAAGGAAATTCAAAACTCCTATTTTTCGGATAGCCGGAATCCCTGATATGACAAGGTAAACAGTAATCAGGAGTACACAGCCAACTGTAATCAGACCAAGTATCAGGAATATGCCATGTATGGCATTCTCCATGAACTGTTTTTTGTTCATTTGACTTCACCTTCCAAAACCTTTCATAATCCGCCGGATTATTTATTTACTGGTACTGCACCCGCAGATGAGATAATCTCACCTGCTTCAGATGAAGTAATATAATCAAAGAATTTCTGTGCAGTTGCCGAAAGCTCTGCGCCGCTCTTTGTCACTAACACAAACGGACGCTGCACCACATAGCTACCATCTTTTACCGTTTCCTCCGCAGGTACAATACCGCCGACAGAAAGGGTTTTTACCGTATCCTTTACAGATGCAAGGGAAGCATATCCGATTGCCGCCGGATTGCCTGCCACCGTTGTAATCACATCCCCGGTAGATGTAAGCTCCTGACGGTATTTGCAGGCATCCTCCGTGTCCGTAATGGATTCAAAGCCATCTCTTGTACCACTCCCGGCTTCACGTCCAATCAGGACAATTTCCAGATCATTGCCGCCTATATCCTGCCAGTTTGTTATTTCCCCTCTATAAATCCTGCTAATCGTTTCAAGGTCAAGGTCATTTACCGGATTATCCGGATTTACAATGACAGCAATCCCGTCAAGCGCAAGCACCGTTTCAGTCAATCCCTGCGCTTTTTCTTCTTCCTTTAAGTTACGGCTGGAAAGACCAATATCGCAGCGTCCTTCTGCCACAGCCGTAATTCCGGAGCCGGAACCGGTAGGGTTATATGTAAAGGTTACACCGGAATTGTTTTCCTCAAAAGCTTCGCCCAAAGCACCGATTACTTTTTCCATAGAGGTTGAGCCATCCGTAGATACTGTTTTGCTGTCCGCCTTCCCGCATCCGGTCATAGCTACGAGTGCAAGTGATAAAGTGGCAACAAAAGTAACAATTTTTTTCATAATAATTTTCTCCTTTTTTCTTTGTGATATTTTCTTCTACGCTTTTTATCATAAATACTGCTTGTAAAATCAAAAACATAACTTATGTCAAATTTTTGTAAAATGAACAGACTTGCCATAAAAACTGCATCATGGAAATGTG
>VSOC01000142.1:0-2043 GCA_009774615.1 Lachnospiraceae bacterium | reverse complement strand
AGCTTTCCTCATGATAAGTTCCGACTGTTTTTCTTCCGGCAAACCCTCAAACACACCTTTATAGCCCTTCTCCAGCAACGGTGTGCCTTTTGCCAGTAAATACAGTTTTGTATTCAGCCATTCTTCCCACAAATCTTCAAATAGTTCCACACTGTCTGTAAAAGTTATGGCATCTTCAAAACCATGTGGCAGATTATAATATTTTAGCATTACAAAGCCATACCTGCCTACATCAAGCACTACGATATTCTCCATCTCATACAGCTCTGCAAACGCATCTGCCACCTTTTGACACTTTGTCCGTTCTTCCTCTGTGATATAAATTTTCTTTTCCATATAGCCTTACCTCGTTTCTTATAAAATTTTACCATATTCATTTTATAAGAACCACCTGCACACCAGCTTTTCTTCCACTTGTTTTTGGCAAAACCCACTTTACTAACAATTCACTTCAGTCAACGCTGCCGCTGTATTCTGTAGCTGCCTGTTTTTTACAGCCAATGCCATTTTTAAATATCTGCTGCCAAAAAACGTTACCATAACCCCCTGCTTTATTCATCCTTACCTCCCAGTTCTATCCCCCCTCCCCCGAACATAAACTTATACTAATTTTCCCCGTTCCCGGAGTTTTTATGAAGCAGATTTTTTTCGCCCTCTCCCCCAAAAAACGAGCCTTCTTAACCGGTACCCTTCTGCTCACCGGTACAGGCTTTCTCTGCCGGATTCTCGGCTTTTTCTACCGTATCTTTATGTCCCGAACCATAGGTGCAGAGGGGCTTGGCATTTATAACATGGTACATCCTGTGTTCGGCATCTGCTTTGCCCTCTGCGCCGGTTCCATCCAGACCGCCCTGTCCCAATACGTTGCCTCCAATCAAAAAAAGGGCCGTGCTGTCTTTCGCACCGGCCTGTTTATTTCTTTAACCCTGTCCCTGTTATTGGCGCTTTTCATCTGCAATACCTCGCCTTTTATCGCCCGCTACCTCCTCTTAGAACCTCGCTGCGAGCCTTACCTGATGATTATGGCACTCTCTGTTCCTTTTGCCGCTCTGCACGCCTGCATTAACGGCTATTACTACGGAATGCAGAAATCCCACGTCCCCGCCTTCTCTCAGGTCGCCGAACAGGTTATCCGCATGGGGGCTGTATTCGGCATCGTACAGATATTACAGCAAAACGGAAGGGAAATCACGGTTTCCCTGGCAGTCTATGGACACTTAATCGGAGAAATGGCTTCGGCAGCCTTTACCTTTACCTGCCTTATCCTCTTTCCTCCAGCCAGAAAAAAGACCATTCCATCGGAAGCTGTCCATGCAGCAAATCCAACCGTTCTGCACACAGCAAATCCTAAAACTCCACGCACGGCACAGCCAGAAGCCCTACACAAAGCACTGCCAAACACTGCCCATACCGTCCATCCTCCCCACTACGCCCTTCCCCTCCTCGCCCTTACCCTGCCTCTGATGGGAAACCGCCTGGTCTTAAATCTCTTAGCCAGCGCCGAAGCTATCTGGATTCCCAACCGGCTCACGGCCTACGGCTTAAGCAGCAGCGACGCCTTCTCTATCTACGGTGTTCTGACGGGAATGGCACTGCCCGCTGGTGTCAAGTAGGTGAATAAAGTTTTTTATATTATGAAATTTTTTAGTTACTGTTCACGTAGGTCTGCGCACTTGCTGCGCTGACCGTATGTTAAACCGGGCCAGTGAGCAAAAATCCCATCGACGAAGGCGATTTTCATGGATTTTTGCCCGTTGCTGTGAACGTGTGAACAGTAACATTTTTTATTTTCAGTCATGTAACTATTTTTTACTTTCAGCTAAGCATTCCCATGTTTTACGCAAACACTATCTTACAGCTCTTTACATGACAGGCAATGCCGCATCTTATAATAGTACACATTCCATCCAGATATAGCTGATTTTCATACCCATCTTCTTTAATCTGCTCTATTGCTTCTTTACAACCTGCATCCAGGTTCTTATCTGTGTCATAAAAATACCATGAATTTCCCGATTAGGTATGACTAGCTGAACCCGTTCT
>VSOC01000141.1 GCA_009774615.1 Lachnospiraceae bacterium | reverse complement strand
GATTTTTCTGTGCCTTGATTTTCCCCTTGCTTATATCGACAAGATAGGCAATGGTCTGCATGGTATAAAAAGACAGCCCAAGCGGGACAATCCAGGGGTAAGAAGCTTTGTGCAGCAGTGATTTTAAGACAAAATCCCCATGTTTTGTCAGGATGAGCGGCAGGGAAATCAGGAGGGCAAAAGCAACGGGAATCCATTTTTTTACATGTGGATTCTTTTCTGTTTCCTGCATATATTCCAGAAAAATGCCCATAAAGTAACTGAGAAGCAAGGTCACAGCAAATATCCCAAAGCCTTTTTGTGAAAGCCTGTAATAAAAGGCAAGACTTCCCAGAAGAAGGCAAATCCAGCGATAACGCAGAGGCATGGTATAATAAATTCCCAGTAAAACGGCAACAAATAAATAGAAATAAAACGAAATATAAATCATCAGCAGGTGTGTCCTTTATCTTTATAGGTAGTGCATACGGATTTTTGCGAGATAGATGCCACTCTATCTTGCTTTATCCTACTTTATACGATGTGTCAATATAAAAAATGACAAAATGCTATATTGTACGAAAAAGGAGTATTGTAATGAAACCATTAAAAACAAAAGTCAGCATCACCCTGGACATTGATTTGGTTGAACAGCTCAAGGGGCTTGCCGAAGCCGATGACCGTTCCTTTTCGCAATATGTTAATTTATGTTTAAAAGAATGCCTGGCAAGTAAGGTAAACAAAAAGACGCGCTATCCGGAAGGGGCAGGGCATAATTCGGCAAATTTATAGAAAATACTTGTTAAATAAATAAAAATACGGTAATATATTCAGTAATATGATTAACGTGGCAGCGCTTAGGCTTTTTAAGGCGCGATAACGAAAGGACGAGAGAGGATGAAGTGGAAATATATTCTGAAAAGGCTGCTTATAGCCATACCTACATTTTTAGGAATTACCGTGCTGGCGTATTTTATCTTAAATTTAGCGCCGGGAACGCCGCTGGACGCACTTTTGGCAGACCCGGGGATTACACCGGCAGAGCTGGAACGAAAGAGGATTGCCCTGGGGCTAGATCAGCCGGTAGTTATTCAGTATGTCCGCTGGCTCGGGCTTTTGCTTAGGGGGGATATGGGCTTTTCCTACAGTACCCAGCGCCCGGTTGCCGTGATGATAGGGGAAAGGCTTCCGGCTACGGCGACCCTTGCGGCAGCTTCGATTCTGCTCTCCCTTCTGGTTTCCATTCCTCTGGGAATTTATGCGGCTTCTAAGCCTAATTCCAAAAGGGATTATATTTCCGGCGGGATTTCCCTGCTGATGATGGCTACGCCGAATTTTTTCGTGGGTCTGGTGTTTATCTACCTGTTTGCCATTGTCTTAAAAATCCTTCCTTCCGGGGGCATGTATGATTCTGCCGGGGTTAAGTCCGGTGCAGCTCTTTTTCGGCATATGATTATGCCCTGCCTGGTGCTTTCCTTCCAGCAAATCGGCGGATGGGTTCGCCATATGCGCAGCAGCATGCTGGAGGTAATGCAGGAAGACTATATCCGGACAGCGCGCTCGAAGGGGCTGAAAAAGTGGGCAGTTATCTATCGCCATGGTTTAAAGAATGCACTGATTCCGGTAATTACCGTGGTCGGCATGTCCATCCCTTCCTTAGTCGGAGGTGCAGTGATTACCGAACAGGTATTTGGGTGGCCCGGCGTGGGAACGCTTATGGTGACGGCGATCAATGGAAGGGATTATCCGGTTATAATGGGTATTACCGTAATGATTGCAGTGGCAGTGTTATTGGCAAATATTTTAACGGATGTGGCATATGGGCTTTTAGATCCGCGGATCAGCTACAAATAGGGAGGACAGGCAAATGATGAAAAAGGAAAATGAAAGCTATCTTTCCGAGGTAATAAGCAAGCTGACCGAACATAAGATGGCTATGGCAGGGCTCATGGTTATCCTGCTGGAAATTATTCTGGTGGTGGTTTTGCCCCTGGTCTTAAAGCTGAATCCCTATGATTCAGATTACACGGCTTTTTTTGCTGCCCCTGATTCCGTACATATTTTGGGAACGGATGCTATCGGGCGGGATGTGTTTGCCCGGCTGATTTACGGGGGAAGGACGTCCCTTTTGGTCGGTTTTTGCTCAACGATTATCAGCTGTGCCATCGGTGTCCCCTTAGGGCTGATTGCCGGCTACTTTCGCGGAAAGACAGAGATTGCCATTATGCGTGTGGCAGATGTGTTTATGTCCTTCCCGTCTATCGTGCTGATTCTGGTGCTTGTGGCTGTTATCGGTCCGTCGATCTGGTCGGTTACACTGGTGATTGGCGTCCTGGGCTGGACGCAGTTTGCCCGTCTGATTTATGCAAACGTTCTTTCCGTTTCCGAGAAAGAATATGTCGAGTCCGCGCGGGCGATAGGAACACCAGATTTAAAGATTATTACGCAGTATATATTACCCAATTCTTTTGCCCCGATTTTAATTGCCATCACGTTTCAGATGGCAAGCGCGATTCTTATGGAATCTTCGCTGAGTTTTCTGGGTATGGGGGTTCAGCCGCCGGGGGCAAGCTGGGGAAATATGCTTTATGATGCACAGTCCATTACCGTGCTGTCAAAGCGGCTTTGGATTTGGATGCCGCCTGGCATTGCCCTTTTGGTGACGGTATTAAGCATTAACTTCCTCGGTGACGGAATCCGAGATGCCCTGGACCCGAAAATTAAAATATAAGCCGTTGACGCAAAATCATAAAGTTTTATATCTGAAATTGCAGATATGGACAGGGTGAAAGAAAAAAGAAGAAAGGAAAAAATGCAAACACATATCTTTCGCCCTTTGTGTTTGCGCCTTAAATGAAAATGCAGGCATTTTCGCTTGAGGCTTGGTGCAAAATATGAGAAAACGTAAATGGACAAAGATGACAGCAATGTTTCTTGCCGGTGCGATGGCTTTTGGTCTGACCGCCTGCGGAGGGAAAGCTTCCGATTCGGGAAGTCAGGCAGCCGCAGATAACGGTGCCGCACCGACCCAGACCGCCGCAGAGGGCAGCAATGCAGGCTCTGCAGAAAGCGCAGGAGGAAGTTCTGGCACAGCTTCCGGGGAAAAGGTGCTTACTGCCGCAGTTTCCACGGCATGGGATACCATGATGCCTTTAAACACCACCAGCAACTATACCCGCATGATCTGTGATCAGATTTATGACCGCCTGACCCAGTGCAAGGCGGATGGCACGATTGAGGGGCGTCTGGCAGAGTCCTGGACGGTGAATGACGATTCCACAGCTGTTACCTTCACCCTTCATGATGACGCTGTATGGTCAGACGGTGAGCCTGTTACTGCCCATGATGTAGTATTTTCCTATCAGATGTACTCCGATCCGCAGGTAGAGGCAAAGAGCCGCTATCACCTGCAGTATATTGCCGGTGTGGATGATTCCGGTGCAGAACTTTCCGAGGATTCGATTAAGGTGACCGCGGATGACGACCATACGGTCACGTTTGAATTAAAGAGTTCCATGTTTGCAGATACCTTCCTGCAGGATATTGACACGGTGTTTATTATTCCCAAGCACATCTTTGAGGGAAAGACCGCACAGGAGATTAATGCCCCGGATTTATGGGCAAAGCCTGTAGGCTCCGGACCATTTATCTATGACAGTGAGATCAATGGCGAGCGTATGGAGTTTGTGAAAAACCCGAATTATTACTTAGGTGTGCCCAAGGTGGATCGTCTGGTTATCCGCGTGACTGATTCTGCCAGCATGCTTGCCGGTCTGATTAACGGCGATTTGGATTTAATCGGCTATGACTCGATTATTATTGATGACTGGGAGATGGCAAAGGAGCAGGAAAACCTGGTAACGGTATCCGTTCCCACGACTTCCTACAGTACGGTAATTTTTAATACCGACAAGCCCTATCTCGGACAGGAGGTACGCCAGGCACTCAGTATGGCAATTAACCGCCAGGTGTTGGTGGATGCACTGTTCCAGGGAGAGGCAGAGGCGATTGTCACTCCATTTTGCAGTGTAAGCCCTTATTATAACCAGGATGTGGAAGTCTGGTACGACCCAGAAAAGGCAAAGACCATGCTGCAGGAAGCAAACTTCCCCTTTGACCAGACCCTGGTATTCTATATTTCTTCGGGCAACAGCGTAACGGAACGTATTGCCGCTCTGATTGTCCAGGATTTACAGAAGGTCGGCGTTAAAGTACAGATTGAACAGGTAGACTTCCCAACCTTGATGAGCAATATGCTGGACGGAAAGCATGACCTGGGCATTATCGGTTCCGGCGGTACGATGGACCCGAGTGAGAGCCGGGAAATGATTCATCCGGACAGTTCCGTAAACTTCTGCCAGCTTAAAGATACCGAACTGACGGACATTATTGATAAAGGAAATGCCGAATTAACCTTTGAGGCCAGAAAGCCCTACTTTGACGAATATCAGGTAAAGATTAGGGAGCGTTCTCCGATGGCGTATCTGTATACCAAAAATGTACTGACTGCGTACAACAAGCGGGTCAGCGGCGTAGAGGTAGAGAACTTTAATTCCCTGAACTGGTCGAGTTGGAACTGGGATATTGATGCTGCACAGTAAGCAAAGCCGGAACTGGTATATTGATGTTGCACAGCAGGCGGAGCCGGAGCTGGGATATTGATGCCGCACAGCAGGCGAAGCCGGAAAAACCCGAAGCAGGGATGATTGGCAATATAAGCAGAAATGAAATTGAAATAATACTGCGCGTCAGGCGTACATGGAAATAAAGGGGTAAACTATGGATTCATTGCTAAAGGTAGAAGGGCTGCAGGTTCAGTTTCAGACCAAAAAAGGAGTGAATACTTCTGTAGATGGTGTCAGCTTCTCGATAGGAAAAGGAGAAATTTTAGGAATTGTGGGAGAGTCCGGCTGCGGGAAAAGTGTGACCAGCCTGTCCATTCTGCAGCTTCTGGGAACGAACGCGAAAATATCCCAGGGAAGCATTAAGCTTTCCGGCCGGGAACTTCTGGGATTATCGGAAGAGGAAATGTGTAAAATCCGGGGAAATGAAATTGCCATGATTTTTCAGGACCCGATGACTGCATTGAATCCTACCCTGACCATAGGAGAGCAGCTGATTGAGCCTCTGGTGATTCATCAGGGCTACAGCAAGGCAGATGCCCGAAAGGAGGCTGTGGAGGTATTAAAAAAAGTAGGGATTGCCGCGCCGGAAAAACGGATGAAGGAATATCCCCATCAGCTTTCCGGAGGTATGCGCCAGCGGGTAATGATTGCCATGGCTGTTTCCTGTGCCCCCAAGCTTTTAATTGCCGACGAGCCGACGACGGCGCTGGACGTTACCATTCAGGCGCAGATTCTTGAACTTATGCTGGAACTGCGCCAGAACATGGAAACGGCGATTATTCTGATTACCCACGATATGGGTGTGGTTGCCGAAACCGCCGACAATATTCTTGTGCTTTACGCCGGGAAGGTGGTGGAGTACGGTTCGGTAAAGGATATTTTTAATGCGCCGAAACATCCCTATACCCAAGGACTTTTAAGTTCGATTCCGCCGCTTCAAGAGGATGTGGAAGAGTTAAATACCATTGAGGGTACGGTTCCTGCACCCGGACAGATGCCTGCAGGCTGTCGTTTTGGCCCGCGCTGTCCGCATGCCGGTGAGCATTGCCGCAGAGAGCAGCCGGGGCTTTATCCGGTGGAGGGCGCACTGGTAAGCTGCTTTCAGTATGCAAAACAGGATTAAAGGTGGTCAAGATGAAGAGTGAGAATATGAGTGCAAATGTAGAATATACATCTCCGGTTTTGCTGGAAACGAAGAGTTTACGGAAGTATTTTACAGGAAAAAAAGGACTGTTGAACCGAAATCCGCCGATGGTTAAAGCTGTCGATGATATTGACTTAACGATCCAAAAGGGCGAAACCCTGGGGCTGGTGGGAGAATCCGGCTGCGGAAAGTCCACCCTGGGCAGAACCATCTTAAAGCTGATTCCCATGACCTCAGGCCAGGTGCTGTATGAAGGGCAGGACATTGCCGCCTATGATAAAAAGAAGATGTGGGAAATGCGAAAGAAGATGCAGATTATCTTTCAGGACCCGTACAGTTCTTTAAATCCACGGATGACGGTCTTTGATCTGGTCAGTGCCCCGCTGCAGGTTTACGGAATAGGAAGCCGGGAGGAGCAGAAGGAGATGGTGATCTCCATGCTGGGCGATGTGGGGCTGGATAAGCAGTATTTAAACCGCTTTCCGCATGAGTTTTCCGGCGGACAGAGGCAGAGAATCGGCATTGCCCGTGCTTTGATTTTAAATCCGGAGTTTGTCGTCTGTGATGAAGCGGTATCGGCTCTGGATGTTTCGGTGCGGGCGCAGGTCTTGAATCTGATGAAAAAGATGCAGAAAAAGAGAAATCTGACCTATCTTTTTATCTCCCATGATTTAAGCGTAGTCCGCCATGTCAGTGATCGGGTTGCCGTGATGTATCTGGGCAGTGTTGTGGAGATTGCGGGAAAGAAGGAACTTTACAGTACGCCCCGCCATCCCTATACCCAGGCTCTGCTTTCCGCGATTCCGATTCCCGATGCAAACCGAAAGAGGAACCGCATTATTCTGGAAGGGGATGTGCCCAGTGCCTATAACCCGCCGTCAGGCTGTAAATTCCACACCCGCTGTCCCTATGCCCGGGAGAGATGCCAAACAGAGGTGCCCAAGCTTCGACCGGCAGATGATCGAGGACATCTGGTCGCCTGTCACAGGGATGATTTGGGATAATTATATTTTTTATCTTCTGTATTGCGCATAGCTGGTATTGCACATAGTGAATTCCCTTCTTTTTTGCATAAATTTTACCTGTTTTGAATATCATGTTATAGACCAATAAGCCTTTGTCGGTGAAAGCGTTGCTTTGGGGACAAGGGCTTATCCTGTTCTGAGGCCAATACGTCTTTATCTGTGTTTGAACATGTCAGTACACCAGGTGTCGGACATTGGCAGAAACGGAACATGAAAAAAAGGAGGAGTTTATTCATGAGAAAAGCAGCAGTTCACAAATGGGCATTATGGATTCTGCTGGTGGCCTGGGTGTTTATTGTCCGGTGTCTTGGCGGGTGCAGTGCAGATACAGCCGATGAGGGAAAGGTAAGGGATTTGGAGTTTACCGTGGTTGGCGACGGGGAGATACCGGAAGAATTGAGAAATACCATTGAACAAAAGAAAACCAGTCCGTTTAAACTTACTTATTCCGATGATCAGGGGCTTTACATAGTAACCGGTTATGGGGAACAAGAGAGCGGGGGGTACAGCATCGTTGTGGAAGAACTTTATCTGACGGAAAACTCCATTGTATTCGACACGGAACTTCGCGGGCCGGAGAGTGCAGAGAGCGCAGGAAGCGAAAAATCCTACCCCTATATTGTCGTAAAGACCGAGGTTTTGGAAAATCCTGTAGTATTTCAGTAGAATATTATTAATACTTCTTTATTTCTCCTTCTCCTTTGTGTTATACTATTGTGGCATAGCTGCGGCTGAAGATGTGCTGCTGTTTGCATAGGACTGCCCAGAGCCTGAATGTGAACATCAGCGCAGGTGTCCGTCCGTGCTTTATGGCATATGATGTTAAAAAGGACAGAAAAAAGTAAGGAGTAAATATAAGATGATATTAAAAGATATTTGGCTTGATGTGAAGGCTGTGCAGGCTAGGGATCCGGCAGCCAGAAGTGCGTTGGAGGTGCTGCTTCTCTATCAGGGAGTACATGCTTTGATTCTGCATCGTTTTGCGCATTGGTTTTACCAGCATAAAATGTTTTTTATTGCCCGGCTGATTTCGCAGCTTAACCGTTTTCTCACTTTGATTGAAATTCATCCCGGGGCAAAGATGGGACACGGGATTTTAATTGATCACGGCAGCGGCGTGGTTATCGGAGAAACCGCGGTTGTGGGAGATAACTGTACCATTTACCAGGGGGTAACTCTGGGCGGCGTGGGTTTAAATAAAGGAAAACGTCATCCTACCCTGGGAAATAATGTCACCGTGGGCTGCGGAGCAAAGATTTTAGGGGCATTTGAAGTGGGAGATAACTGTTCGATTGCGGCGAATGCCGTTTTATTAAAGCCTCTGGAGGATAATGTCACTGCCGCAGGAATTCCCGCACGTCCGGTAAAGAAAGACGGGGTGAAAATTCCGGGAAAACCGGCGGTAAATACCGAGGAGATTGAACGTCTGAATAAACGGATTGCCTGCCTGGAACAGGAAATCCGTCGGCTGCAGAAGGAGCAGAAGGAAAAGAAGCTGCATCATAATACGGCCAGAATATCCTGAAACTGCGGTTTAAACTGCGGCTGACAGGGAAAGATGTGTTGTTCTGCTTAAGCGAAAGATTGAGAGATAATAAGAGAAATGAAGAGAGGGCTGCTGTACTTTTATTGTGCGGCAGCCCTTTTTGGTGTTTTTATTCTGCTCTGCTTATTCTGCTCTGCTTATTCTGTAATGTTTCTGTGTCAATTATGGATATCCGGCTGCCCCAGGGCTTTATTTACGAGGATTTGCAGACGCCCCTCGGCAGAGGTGAGTTTTCCGCAGAGAATATCTTCTTCCGTGAATTTAGCCATTAAGATTTCCCTTTGCTTTACCCGTTCCCAATCATAGGTAACATAGATATATCCGTCGTCGGCTTGTGCGGCATCCGGATAGGAAACCTCATTGCGTTCATCAAGCAGCAGG
>VSOC01000140.1 GCA_009774615.1 Lachnospiraceae bacterium | reverse complement strand
CAAAAACGGGCGGACGCCCCGCAGCTGGAGGATACATTTTCCCCCGTCCATCACCGCAAGCTCATCCTGGCTCATCAGTTCTTTGCCACATTGTCAAGCGGTGAATTTAAAATTTTTATATTTTTTATGAAAATATATTGCACAAAAAATTTTCATGTGGTATAGTATGTAATGTAAAATGAATTTCAATTTGGAGGAACCGACCATGCTAATAGAAATAAGAGCCAATAACTGCTTTTCTTTTTCGGAAGAAATAGTTTTTTCTACGAAAGCGGATATGCGAAACAAAAAATTTGCATCTAACGTTCATAGCGAAAATAATTTCAATATATTAAAGGCGGTAGGAATCTATGGCCCTAACAATGCGGGTAAAACATGTCTGGTAAAATGTATCCGCAGTGCCAAAAACATTCTGTTAAATCAGAAACCCAAAATTATGCCGAATATTTTTCAAGACAGTACAATATGCCAGCTGGGAATCACGTTTCTGGAAGAAGGCAGGGAGTTTTCCTATGATTTTTGGTATGATGACCAAAAAAATGAATATCCCTATGAAAAATTTGTAGAAATCTCAAAAGATCAATATGGTAACGAAAAAGAGAATATTTGGCTTTTAAAAGATGTCGTCAGTGGAAATTACCAATGTGATGATGAAGATTTGTTAAAAATGATTTCTCTTGTATCTCAAAGTAATTTGTTGTTTTATCTGGTAGATGTCAATAAATTTGATAGACTGGCAGAAATGAAGCGAGTTGTTACAAAGTTCGCTTCTAAGATTGATATCATCAATATGAATAATATTCCCTTAAAACGAACAATCAATCTTATGAAGAATGAAAACGATCTACAGAGAAAAGTAGTAGAGTTCATTAAAAATTCGGATCTTTATATGGATGACTTCGGGTATGTAGATATGGATAAAATCCATGTAAAAATGAACTCTGATGAAGAAAAACCGGATGAAAAAGCTCTTGATATTCCTGAACAGATTATGGATCAAATTCGGTTGGTGTCTGTTTATAGAGGCGTTCCTGTTCCCAGCGTACTTTTTGACTCTACTGGAACAAAGAAAATTGCCGCTCTTGCAAGTTATATCATAGAAGGGATTGAACAGGGCAGGATTCTTGTGGTAGATGAATTAGACAGTAGTATTCATTTTAAACTGACCAGAGCAATCGTAGCTATGTTTAATAATGAATTGAATACAAATGCTCAGATGATATTTACAGTGCATGATATCAATTTAATGGATTGTAAAAAAATGTTCCGAAAAGAACAGATATGGTTTGTGCATAAAGATGAAAGTGGTGTCTATGTTTATTCCTTGGCGGCGTTTACCGCACAACAGGGAGTGCGTGATACTACGGACATCATGGAAAAATATCGGAAAGGTGTATTAGGTGCCCTGCCTGATCCAGAGTTAATTCGTTCTTTACTGGATATCAAAGGAAACCGGAAGGAGGTGCCTGCCGATAATGAGTAAAATTCCTCAGATTTTTACTGGCAGCAGAATATGTATTATATGTGAAGGGGATGAAGAATATGAATATTTAGAGAAATTGATCTCATTAGATGTATGGAGCAAAGAATACCTTTTTCAACTGGAAAATGCTGAAGGAAATGGAAATATACCAGCACGATATCAGGACAAATATCAGAATAGTTCAAGTGACTTGGTATTGGTATTCTGTGATACAGATAAAAAACCTTATGAACAATATGTTGATATCAAGCGAAAAATCAACAAATTTCATGGAGTTGAAAATGCTGCAGACCAGATTGTTATATATGGAAATCCCTGTACCATGCAAATCATCATTGAACATTGGGATGATGTGATACTTAGTTCCAATAAAAAAAAGAAAAATGCTCCGATTATCTTTGAACTTACAGGCGTTGAAGGATACAAAGGGAGAGCGGATCAACGGCAAGCATTGTTTTCCCGAATTACAAAGGAAAACTATCAAGAAATGCGAGAGCGAATCAAAAAGCTGCCATCTGATGATGCAATAGAAGGAAGCACTAATTTAGGCAGATTTATTGAATACTTTACAATGGATGACAGTAAATGGATACAAACAATCAACAATGCTTTGGATGGATGACCATATTTAAGAAGAGATTCTGTATGGATATATAGAGATTTTTTCTCTTAATATAGCAGCCACTCAAATAATATGCTAACAAAAACATAAGAAACATTATAATTTACGGGTTCAGGCATACAAACAGCCAAAAAAATGCTTGTAGAAAGGAATATCTATGAAATTGAAAGCTTTAAGTCACTATAACGGAGACATGGACACACGATTTGGAGATTGTATACTGCTGTATGATACCACTTCTTTGGTAGTATACGATTGTGGACATATTCAGCATACTGAGGAGATTAAAAAATTTTTGAGAAAAAATAGTTTAATTTCCCAGATACACATTGTTATTTCACACAATGACAGTGACCATACAGATGGGGTTGAGAGTTTAATGGAACATCTGCACAGTAAAGGATATGATGTTACATTATATTCTTCTTTATATCTAAAAAGCGCAAGAAAAGTATTGGAACTTCTTGACGATGGGCGCAGGACATTGCCGGCAACAAAACAACATATACTTGAAACCTTTGACAATATAAAAGATATTGTTGAAAAAGCTCAGGAATATGGATTTTCAATTGAAAATGCCACTGTAGGAACAAAGGTGTTATCTGGGAGCATTGTTGGTCCAACAGAAGATGAATTTGCTGAGGTTGTTGCACAGGCTATTGAAGATGCCAAAACCACGAAAATAGATGGTGAAACTGTGATGAACGCTGCAAGTGTACAGTTAAAATATAAATTAACTAATGCAGAAATCATTCTTCTATGTGGAGATGCGTCACCTACCTATCTACATCACCTTGATAACTATGATTTAATCCAGCTTCCTCATCACGGGAAGTTAGATAGCGCAAAGGAAATCTTTGATACTCTGAAAGATTCTTATGGAAAGAGTTATCTTATATCCGATAATACAGGTTCTGGGGCTACAAGCGGCGGTTCTGATAAACTAGTCGAGTATATGAAAAATGAACGGTATAGCCCGGCACTAAATACTAAAAATGGTGTGATATCTATCCCTGCAAATACATATGGGAATAATTCCAGTAACAGAACACAAGGAGTGAAGCTAGGTGAAATGGATTGTAAGCTCTGATCCTCGAATTTTTGTAAATAGAGCCCATATGTCAGCAAGATTACAATATATCCAATCTGTTACTGATGCACCAGTAACAGATTGGATGATTACTCGAAAAAACAGCGCTTTTCCCAAATCATTGTTTTGTTGCATGACAAATGATGAGTTAAATGGAACATTTATAACGGCACATATAGGTGAAGTCCAGCGATTATGCTCTGTCCATGAAATCGCAATGAGCGATTTCGTGATAGCTAATACATGCATTTGGGAAAAATCATCAAACAAACAAATATTATATTACATGATGAACATAAATAAAAAGGCAGTGCTCTGGTTTTCCAAGCAAACACTGAGTTTGGAAGAGAATTATAATTTGCGCCAATCAACATTGTTAAGCAATGTTGGAACATTTGGTTTTAATACTTCTTTATCAGAACGGCTACTCTTTTCCAACAGACATAAAGGATTCATGAAAGCTGTTTCTTTTGCTTTTGATAAAGTATCACCTATTATTTTGCCGCAAGATTATGATAGTATTATTATGTAATATTTGAAACAATAGAAATCAGTTTTAAATATGAATCCCAAAAAACAAATACCCATAATACACTTAAAATTATATTTTAGAATGGAGTAAAAATATTGAAAGAACCATTATCATTTTATAAAGCCAATGATGGTATAAAATTCTACCTTGTAAACTGCGGTTCAGGATTAACGCATCTGATTGTCTTTCCGGATGATACCGTAATGTTATTTGATTGTAACCTTATAGATGACGCAGAGCATCCAAACAGGAATAAAGATTATATCTTAAATTTCTTCAAAAATGTAATCCCGAAAAAAATAGATGAATATGGAAATACATTTCAGCCCATTGATATTTTCGTCAATTCCCACCGTGATACAGATCATCTAAAAGGATTAAAAGATATTAATAGTGTGTTTCCAATTCAATCAATATGGGATTCAGGATTCCATGGAGCAAATATCGGCAATGATGATTATAAGTATTATATGGGATTAAGAAATAGGTTAAAAAATAAGAATCGTGCCAATCTAAAAGTACCAACACCATCAAATAAACCATTTCAATGTATCGGAGGTGCTAATATATATTGTTTTTGTGATGCTCAAGAACCTACTACTCTAGTGAATGAATTGCTTTGTGAAAGCGCTGACAAAGAACAGCATACTAATTGTATCGTACTCCTAATCCACTATGCTGAAAAAAAATTACTATTAACAGGCGATTCTGATTGGAAAGCATGGAAAGAAGATATCGTCCCAAATTTTGAAGATTGTCCTGTTAACTATGAAAATACTGATATCCTAATTGCAAGTCACCATGGCTCAAGAACTTTTTTTACACGTGAAGATACAATTAATGAAACTAAATATCCAAACACCACTTATACTGAATCCATAAGACTAATAAGCCCTAAAATAACATTAATTTCATGTGCTGAATATGAATATAAAGATTATCATCTTCCAAATAAAGAAGCACTAAAATTATATAAAGATAATACGTCAAATGAACAAGTTTATACAACCAACGAGTATGGCACTTTCTTTGGGCGTATTGATTCAAACGGAAATTTTTCTGTAACACCAGAACGATTTCACAATCATGGAAAACAGACTGGAATGAAAATCCATCTAACATGTAAAACCGATACAGGTATTACACTTGAGACTAATACAGCATATGCTGTTGGTTGTAAACTAAATTTTTACCTCACCTCTATTGGTGGAGTTCTTAATGATATAGATAAACCACAAATTTTATGGGAAGTTTGCAATGCCGGCTATGGAAAAGACGATATACACCACGAAATTTATTATAAAGACAAGAATGAAGATGATAAAAAATGTTTTTTTTCACGAGATTTATGTTTCCTTGGAACTCATCTTCTTAGATGCCGTGTTATAAACAAACGAAAGCATTTTGACCAAACACTTATATTTGTAGTTCATGGGGAAAATTGAAGGAGAAGTAATGCTATGGATAATAATCTTAAAGACTATCGCGAAAAAGAACTGAAGAATTATGTAATTGGAAATGCATTAATAATAATAGTTTTGTTAGGTATATTTAATACACTACTTGATGTAAAAATGGATGAATCTACAAATAACATACTATTGACATTGAGTTCAGAAATAATCTCTGCCGGCATCTTTTCATCTATCTTATATACCTATGCATTTATTCTTGATGCTATTATTCCTGGAAATTGGAAAGATTCGATCTGTAATCTATGTAGACCACTTCCCGGTGAAATAATTTTTGAAGAAATCCGGGAAAAAGCAAACGATAAGCGATTCACAAAAGAAAAGGCTCTACAAAAATATGCAAACATATATGAAATTATAGATAATCTAATTGGAAAAGAAAAACGAAAAGCATCAAATGATGCATGGTACTCTATCTATCTTAAATACGAAAATAAAACAAAAATATTTATCTCTCAACGAGACTATTTATTATGTCGCGATTTATGTATTTCAACACTATATATTGGTTTATTATATTTTGTTTTATGGGCATTTTCGATTGTTGCTTTTGACTATAGAATTGTAATATTATTGATAGTTGAATTGATTGCTACAAATTTTGCCATGCGAGGTAAACAGAAAAGATTTGCTTATAATGTAATAGCCATGGATATACACACACCAGAAGAGAATCACGAATAACAAACATATATAATCTATTTCTCTAGCCCTCCCCTCTGCCGGGGAGGGTTATCATATTTATCCTGTTATCTCTTGTATCTCGCCGACAAAGTTATAGACAATCTTGATTTCCTGGCATTTCTGACCATCCACTTTTTTAACTTCACCCACCAGAATTTTACTGATAAGCCGGTTCAGCACAGCTTCATCCAGTTCTTGAATTGCAGCATATTTGCGGATTTCCTGCATAAATGTCCGAACGTCGCTTTCCTGCTCGTCTGTACGGCGCATCACCAGCATCAAATCCTGAAGCCGTTTCCGATTGGCTTCCTGTTCCTGCTCCAGTGAGGCAGTCAGCTTCAGAAAACGCTGTTCCGTCAGGATGCCTTTCGCCTTATCTGTATAAAGGCTCATAAACATGCTGTCTATCTCCTGATTCCTTGCTTCCAGCCGGTCACATTCTTTCTGCATTTCCGAAGCATCCGCCATATACCGCCGTTCCATGCGGCTGGACAGCCGCTGATAAAATACATCCGCATCTTTCAAAGCCATCGCCGCCAGATCCTGTATATCTTTCAGCACAAGATTATACAAATCCCTTGCTTCGATCTTGTGGCTTGTGCAGGCGTTCTTACCCAGCCGGTTATAAGTCTGGCAGATATAGTATGCCTTGTCTATCGGCTCCCGTTCTTTCCCGGTAAACCGGTTCTTCCCGGTTCTCCCGACTTTCTCATAACGCACCTGCATGGATTTCCCACAGGTAGCGCAATAGATAATTCCATGGAAGATGTTATAAAAAGGACAGGCATTCCCTTTCATAATTGTTGGCCTGCGGTCAATGATCTCCTGTACCTGTTCCCATTCTGCCGGTGTGACGATTGCTTCGTGGCAGTTCTCTATCACTTCCCAATTCTCACGGGGGATGATGTCGTAAGTGTTGGAACGGATACCTTTCTGGTGCGTCCGGCAGACCAGATGTGCGCCCTTATAAAAAGGATTCCGTAGGATATGGCTGATCCTTGCGCTGCCCCAGGAATAATAGTTCACATCACATTCCGTATTGGCTTTCACCCTTGTAATCGGCACTTTGTCATCCATCAGCTGCTTTGCAATCCGCATACAGCCCCAGCCATCCAGCGCAAGTTCAAAAATTCGGCGGATTACCGGCGCAGTTTCAGGATCTGTAATCAGATGCCCTTTTTCATCCGGGTCACGCATCAGTCCAAGCGGCGGCTGCCCTCCGCAGAATTTCCCCTGCCTGGAACGGGTCATGCGCCCTGCCAATACCTTTTTGGAAATGTCACGGCTGTACATGTCATTCATCACCTTTGTTATCGGAACGATGATGCTGTTCACGCTATCCGGGTTCAGGTAGCTGTCCACGCCCTCGGCCAAGCTGATAAAGCGGACGCCCATTTGCACAAAAAGGTTATCAATCAGACTGCCAGCGTCACTGTAATTCCGGGCAAAACGGGAGAGGTCTTTCACTACAACGCAGGTAATTTTCCCGTTCATCACATCCCCCAAAAGCCGCTGGAAACTTTCGCGTTCCGTATCGGTTCCCGTGTGGCCGTCATCCACATACTCTGTATAACTTTCAAATTCTTCCGCATGATTAAAATGAAAATCGTTGAGAATGTCGCGCTGATTTTTTACGCTGTTGCTATCGTCAAGGCCGCGATTGATTTTCTGTAAATCCTCGCGGGAGAGCCGGATATAGCCGCCCATTTTCCAGCGCCGGGCCGTATAGATAGGGGGCAAAATCTGCTGATACCCTCTGTTTTTTGTTCGTGCCATTGTTCCTCCTTCCCTATCACATTACAACTATATTATAACTCCGATTAGGGGTATCGGCAAGGATGCTGCCGGGCATAAAAAGGGGGCGGCACTGCGAAAAGTACCGCCCCAACTTTGGGACATTTTGTCCCAAAGGTATAAAATTCGCGCCATGCCTTAAAACGCGCAATTTATATAATTCCACAAACGGCAAGCAATGCAAGTGTGGCCACACTTGCCATTTTTGACTGGCCGGGGCCGTCAAAAATGCTTGTTGGGGAGCCTCCCCAAACCCGGCTCTTTGGGACAAAATGTCCCAAAGAGGTTGGCTGTGTCACCGCCGCTGTCGCGCCGGTTCCTTATGAATAAGATAGCAACACTTTAGGCTGTCGCCCCTTGATTATCGAACAGCAAAGACAAACGGGGCTGTCAACGGTGGGCGAAGTGAAGCCCATTCACTTGCCGTTGACTGGCTCGCCTGGTTTTGCTATTCATACTTTTTTAATAACTGTTTAAATATTACGATACCTATTACAATTTGAAAAATTAAATAGCCGCCCAGATATAGCACTATTAAGCGTGAATTATCAATGACTTCAAGTTGTCCCAATATGGAGAAGATGATTATTGAAATACTAACAGTCATAAGCCCGATAGCATACGCATAGCGTCCGGATTTATCTCTTAATTTTGATTTTAATTCATCGTGAAGTTCGATTTTTTCATTTTCTATTTTTTCTTGATACCGTTCTTTGTTTTTAGGTGTACTCCAATAGAAATATTTACAAGTCATAACAGTACCAGAACAAATGGCTCCGGCAGCAAAACCGATAAGCAAACGGTCCAGCACACTATCAGTTAGCAGTTCTACACCCAAAAGAATAATGCCTCCCAAAATAAACAAAATGCCCTCTAATAAATTACTTTTTTTCATCTTTGCAACTCCTTTCATGAATAAAAATTTCTTCGATTTGTTTACCGAAAAAATCTGATATTACAAAAGCTAATTCTAAAGAGGGATTATATTTCCCCGTTTCTATTGAACTGACGGTTTGCCTTGAAACTTTAAGTGCTTTTGCAAAATCTTCTTGATTCATGCCTAACCTTTTTCGTAATTCTTCAACCCTGTTTTC
>VSOC01000014.1:18484-60821 GCA_009774615.1 Lachnospiraceae bacterium | reverse complement strand
GGACTTTTTGGGCTTTTTTAGCCCTGTCATCAGATTATGCTGTTTGAATTATGTAAGTAGCACAACAGGTTAATTTACAGACGATAATACAACAGATGTATTTTAAACTTTCCTGAGATTCATATTAAGTTTTCCACGATAAATGCTTGAATAACAAGCAAATTGATAGTATAATTGTTCCAGTTATTTTATTTAGAGTATGCCCGGAAGCCTGAAGTGATTAGGGTTCCGAAAGCATTCATTTTATCAAGGAGGACAAGATGATGATCAACTGGAACAACATGGATACTCTTACTTCCATCCAGGAACTTTCAAAGATTAAGCCGGTGGAGCTGGCACAGGTGATGGCTGGAGAAAACGGCGCAGAGCGTGTGAAAAAGTACACGGTTCCCATGGCAGAGGGAATGGCTTACAATTATGCGGCAAAGCAAGTGGACGATGAGGTGCTTTCGGGTCTGGCAAAGCTTGCCGAGGAAGCACAGCTTGTTGAAAAATTTGAAGAACTTTACAATGGGGCAGTGATTAACACCGGTGAGAAGCGTCTTGTGCTCCACCATCTTACCCGCGGACAGTTAGGGAATGCGGTTGTGGCTGACGGCGTGGATAAGCGTGCGTTTTATACCGGCGTTCAGGAAAAGGTTGCTGCATTTGCCAAGAAGGTTCATGCCGGAGAGATTACGAACGAGGCAGGCGAGAAGTTTACCACGGTTGTCCAGATCGGTATCGGCGGCAGCGACTTGGGTCCGCGGGCAATTTACTTAGCACTTGAGAACTGGGCGAAGAAGCAGGGAAGCTTTAAGATGGAAGCAAAGTTTATCAGCAATGTTGACCCGGACGATGCAGCAGCGGTGTTAAAGTCCATTGATGTGGCGCACTCCCTCTTTATCCTGGTATCCAAGTCCGGAACCACCTTAGAAACCCTGACGAATGAGTCCTTTGTCAAGGATGCGTTAAAGAATGCCGGGCTGGATGCTTCCCGCCATATGGTAGCCGTTACCAGCGAAACTTCTCCGCTTGCCAAGAGCGACGATTATCTGGCAGCATTTTTCATGGATGATTATATCGGCGGGCGGTATTCTTCCAGTTCTGCGGTAGGCGGTGCGGTGCTGTCCCTGGCGTTTGGGCCGGAGGTATTTGCACAGTTTCTTGCGGGGGCTGCCGAGGAAGACAAGCTGGCAAAGAATAAAGATATCTTTAAGAATCCGGCGATGCTGGATGCGCTGATTGGCGTTTATGAGCGGAATGTTCTGGATTATCCGTCCACGGCGGTTCTTCCCTACTCCCAGGCATTAAGCCGCTTCCCGGCACATTTGCAGCAGCTTGATATGGAGTCGAACGGCAAGTGCGTAAACCGTTTTGGCGAGCGGGTGAACTACCAGACCGGTCCGGTGATTTTCGGCGAGCCGGGAACGAACGGGCAGCACTCCTTCTATCAGCTTCTTCACCAGGGAACCGCGATTGTGCCGCTGCAGTTTATCGGCTTTAGAAATAACCAGATTGGCATGGATGTTGTGATTCAGGACAGCACCAGCCAGCAGAAACTCTGTGCAAATGTTGCCGCACAGATCGTTGCTTTCGCCTGCGGAAAGTCCGACGAGAACCGCAATAAGAACTTCGAGGGCGGACGGCCTTCCAGCATTATTATCGGGGATCAGTTAAATGCAAGGACGATGGGCGCTCTGCTTGCCCATTTTGAAAATAAGGTGATGTTCCAGGGCTTTGTATGGAATGTCAACAGCTTTGACCAGGAAGGCGTACAGCTTGGCAAGATTCTGGCCAAGAAGGTGCTTGCACATGAAACGGACGGGGCTTTGAAGGAGTACAGTGATCTGTTGAATATTTAACGGAATTTAGCAGATAAGTTAATGTTTAATGCAATATGCACAAAAAAAGCTCTGTAATTGTGGTGATTTATACATTTTTTTAAAAACAGCTTGACAGGAGTGAATGTTCATTGTACACTTATACGCAGAAATCAGCTTGTATAAGTTCATGATTGGATGAACGGTTCTACCAACTGCCGTAATAGTTGACTACAGGCCCCTGGGATAACCAGGGGTATTTTGTTGGCTATTACAGTAGTTTTTTTATTTCCCGGATCAATCAACATTGCCGGCAGGGGAAGGAATCTGCTGGGGATCGGCGTGGATTATTTTGCCGGAGGGGCTGGTGCGCCGGATTATGGTTCGCTGCAAAATATCTCGGTAGCACTATTTGTCCTGGCGATTGTAGTGCTGTTCCAGCGGTTTGGAAAAGGGCTGGTAAAAAATTCGGCGATTTTAAGTTTTGCAGCGTTATTTGTTACTTCTGGTCTGGAAACCATAGGAAATACTTCAGGAATTACGATTGCAGGTTTTGACCGTGAGGCGAATGAACGGGAAACTTCAGGAGCGATTCTTGCCGATATCCTTTTCCTGATTACCGATCCGAGGGATATTGAAAAGGCTAAGGAGGCAATGCTGGGATAATCTGTGTTTCGGTTTGATTTTGGCTTGTGGCAGATATCGGCCTGTGCTATAATCTTCTTGATAAGACCATTGAAGAATAATAATTTACTGGTATTTCCCCGGAGTAATTGTTGAATATTCTCTGGGGAAAACAGGTGCGTTAATTATGCGCAGAATGGAGGAAACATGAGAAGAAAAGATCGGGAAATGGATGAAACATTTGCTCTGGAAGTGGTGGATAAGTGTGAGTATGCTGTACTATCCATGGTGGACACGGAGGGAAAAGCCTATGGAATTCCGGTTACGATTGTGCGGGACGGCATGGCGGTATATTTCCATTGTGCGAAGGAGGGAAAAAAGATAGATGCCCTGCGCAAAAACCCGGAAGTATCCATAGCCTGTGTGGGGGATACCTGCCGGGCACTGGATAAGTTTACGACCGCATTTGAATCGGCGGTTATTTTTGGCAGGGCCGGTGAGGTGACGGATGATAAGGAAAAGATTCATGCACTCCGGCTGCTGTGTGAGCGCCATACACCGACGAATATGGCAAACTTTGATGAGGCTATTCAGAGAAGCCTTTCGGTCACCGCCATATGGAAGATTGAGATTCTTTCGCTTACCGGGAAGCAGAAGAAGCTGAAAAAGTAAACCTTCATGCATCCACAAGCAGTTGCACCACCATAAAGGAAAGTCTGCCGGGCGCAACATTTAAAAATAGGAAGAAGTGAGTAGACTACTGGTTACTGTTCACATAGGTCTGCGCACTTGCTGCGCTGACCGTAGGTTAAACTGGGCCAGTGAGCAAAAATCCCGTCGACGAAGGCGATTTTCATGGATTTTTGCCTGTTGCTGTGAACGTGTGAACAGTAACAACTACTGGAATAATTCGGAAGAATTTACAGCAGAGGGGTTCCTATTTCGTCTTCTTTGTGCTATAATTCACATAGGCCGATAAAAGTTCGGCGAACATAAAGGAGGAATGATATTATGAAGAAAAAGTTGGCATTGGTGCTTGCATGTGCTATGGCATTTGGTCTGACTGCCTGCGGCGGCGGTGGAGGGACTGCGACGACAGCGGCTCCGGAAACGACGGCAGCAGAGGCAGCACCTACAGAAGCACAGACCGAAGCTGTCGAAAGTGAAGCTGAAGGGGAAGAAACCACAGCGGCAGAGGCAGCACCGGCAGGGGATATGGATGCCCTGATTGAAGCGGCAAAGGCAGAGGGGGAACTGACCGTATATGGTTCCTGTGAAGAGGAATACTTATCTGCAGCCTGCAAGAATTTTGAATCCCTCTACGGAATTAAGACCAAGTTCCAGAGATTGTCCACTTCTGAGGTTTACACGAAGATTTCCGAGGAAGCCGGGAAGCCGTCAGCAGACGTATGGTTTGGCGGCACGACCGATCCTTATAATGAAGCGGTAGCGGACGGGCTTCTGATGGCTTATGATGCCGTGAATGCAGCAAATTTAATCAGCGAAGATTATAAAGACCCGACCAACTGCTGGTACGGCATTTATAAAGGCATTCTGGGCTTTATGGTAAATACCGAGGAGTTAGAGCGTCTGAACCTGGAAGCCCCCAAGACCTGGGATGATTTAACTAAGGAAGAGTACAAGGGTCTGATTATGCTCTCCAACCCGAATACCGCAGGTACGGCAAAGCTGGTGATTAATACCATGATTCAGATGAAGGGCCACGACGAGGCGATGGAATATTTTAAGGCTCTGGATCAGAACATTAACCAGTACACAAAGTCCGGTTCCGGCCCGTCGAAGATGGTAGGCCCCGGCGAGTGTGTTATCGGTATTGGTTTCCTGCATGACGGCATTTACCAGATTCTGCAGGGTTACGATAATATCGAACTGATTGTTCCGGAAGACGGCACATCTTTTGAGGTTGGCGCTACGGCGATTTTTGAAGGCTGCGCCCATCCGAACGCTGCTAAACTCTGGATTGAGTTTGCTCTTTCCCCGGAATGTGTAGATCATGCCAAGGAAGCCGGTTCCTATCAGTTCCTGGTTCTCTCTAACGCAACGCAGCCGGAAGAGGCAACCCGCTTTGGCCTGGATATGAATAATACGATCGACTATGATTTTGAGGATGCCAAGGAGAACAGTTCCAAGTATGTGGAAGAGTTCTTTGAAGCTTTAGGAAGCAATGCAGACAGTGCAGATTCCAGCCGTTTCCTGACCGAGTAGGGGAAGCTGTCAGAAATAAAAAGTAAGAACAGATGCTGCGTAATGCGCGGATTGCGCTACGCAGCATCTGCTGTTTTAGGGTGTGTCTGCGCATAGAAAAATCTACATACAAAAAAGAAAGGGGGAAGGTTTGTGGCAGGAAAACAGAGTGCAAGGCTGGAGAGGGAGAAGTTTTTTTCCGATCCGATTTTAATCAGTATGATTGTTGTGCTGCTCATCTTTCTGGCATTATTTATTTTATATCCTCTGCTGATGCTTTTGGTGGACAGCTTTTTGGAGGAGGGTCGGGTTAGTTTTGCCGTGTTTGCGCGGGTGCTGCGTTTAGAGCGGTTCCGGACAGCCTTTAAGAATACCCTGGTTCTGGGGTTTATTACAGGAATTGCCTCGACGGCGATAGGGCTTTTGTTTGCCTATGTGGAGGTTTATGTGAAGCTTCGGACGAAGATTCTGGAAAAACTTTTTGCCGTGGTTTCCATGCTTCCGGTGGTTTCGCCGCCGTTTGTGCTTTCGCTGTCCATGATTATGCTTTTCGGGCGCAGCGGGATGATCACCCGTTCCCTGCTAAAGATTTACGATTCCAATGTTTACGGGCTTAAGGGAATTGCCATTGTTCAGACCCTGACCTTTTTCCCGGTCTGCTATCTGATGCTTAAGGGGCTGTTAAAGAACATTGACCCGTCCTTAGAGGAGGCGACCCGGGATATGGGGGCAAGCCGGTGGAAGGTGTTTACCAGCGTGACCTTTCCCCTCCTTCTTCCGGGGCTGGGCAATGCCTTTCTGGTGACGTTTATCGAGTCGGTGGCTGATTTTGCCAACCCTATGCTGATTGGCGGCTCCTACGATACCCTGGCAACCACGATCTATCTCCAGGTGACCGGAGCCTACGATTCTACGGGAGCGGCGGCGATGTCGGTGGTACTTTTGTCGCTTACCGTGGTGCTGTTTTTAATTCAGAAATATTATCTGGAGCGAAAGACGGCAGCGACCCTGACCGGAAAAGCTTCACGGATGCGTATGCTGATTGAGGATAGGAGCGTAACCGTGCCGCTGACGATCTTCTGTACGCTGGTTGCCGCATTTGTCGTGCTGATGTATGTGATGGTGCCTTTTGGTGCGCTGTTTACTCTGTGGGGAAGGGATTACAGCCTGTCCCTGAAATGGTTTCAGTACATGCTCAGAACCAGCGGGCTGAAAGCGTTTAAGGATTCCTTTGTGCTGTCACTGATAGCCTCGCCGCTTACCGCTTTTTTATCCATGGTCATTGCCTATCTGGTGGTGAAGAAGCGTTTTAAGGGGAAGGGCTTTATCGAATTTGTATCCATGCTTGCCATGGCTGTTCCGGGAACGGTTCTGGGTATCGGCTATATCCGGGGCTATGCCAACGGGCTTTTCAGAACCGGTGTGATGAGCGGGCTTTACGGGACGGGATTGATTTTGATTATTGTATTTATTGTAAGAAGTCTTCCCACCGGAACCCGGAGCGGAATCTCTGCACTGCGCCAGATTGATAAATCCATCGAAGAATCCGCTTATGATATGGGAGCGAATTCAGCGAGGGTATTTATGACGGTTACTCTGCCTTTGATCAAAGACTCGTTTTTCAGTGGTCTGGTTACGGCATTTGTGCGGAGCATTACGGCAATTTCGGCAATTATCCTTCTGGTAACGCCGGATTTTCTCCTGATTACCTGCCAGATTAACGAACAGGCGGAAAAAGGGAACTACGGGGTAGCCTGTGCCTATGCAACCGTGCTGATTGCCATTACCTACGGTGCGGTGCTGATAATGAATACGCTGATTCGGTTTTTCGGCGTCAGCAGGAAGATTTCCTAGCAGGTGCATAAAGGCTTGCCATAAATGTAAACAACAGTAATGCACAATTTTAATTCGGGAGGGATTGGCCGATGGAAAAACAGAAAAAAGGGGTTCGCTTAGAACATATTTCCAAGATTTATAAAGATCCGAAAACAGGTAAAGAGTTTTATGCGGTAGAGGATACGACCTTAGATATCGAGGCGGGGACATTTGTCACGCTTCTTGGGCCTTCCGGGTGCGGGAAGACGACAACGCTTCGGATGATTGCCGGGTTTGAAAGTCCGGATGAAGGGGAGATTTATCTGGGAGGTGAGGCGATTAATCATCTCACACCCAATAAGCGGGATACGGCGATGGTATTCCAGAGTTATGCTCTGCTTCCGCATTATAACGTGTTTGACAATGTTGCTTACGGCTTAAAGATACGCAAGCTTGCCAAAGAGGAGATCCGCGAGCGGGTAATGAATATCTTAAAGCTGGTGGAGATGGACGGGATGGAATCGCGAATGACCAACCAGCTCTCCGGCGGACAGCAGCAGCGTGTTGCCCTTGCCCGGGCACTGGTTCTGGAACCGGGGGTGCTTTTGTTTGACGAGCCTTTAAGCAATCTTGATGCCAAACTCAGGGTTTCCATGCGCACAGAGATTCGGAAAATCCAGCAGAAGGTGGGGATTACAGCGGTTTATGTCACCCATGACCAGTCGGAGGCCATGAGCATTTCCGATAAAATTATTATTATGAGCAAGGGGAAGGTGGAGCAGATCGGCACACCAAGGGAGATTTACTATCATCCAAACTCCCGCTTTGTGGCAGATTTTATCGGTGAGGCAAATTTCCTGGATGCTGAAGTTTTATCGGTGAGCAAAGAACAGGGAGAAAAGGCACAGATCCGGGTTGCCGGAAAGGAACTTCAGGTCAATAATTTCGCTAAAGCCAAGGCCGGAGATAAGGCGGCGCTGGTGATCCGTCCGGAGGCAGCAACTCTGGCTGAATACGGCTATCTGGAAGCAGAGGTAGAATTGTCCACCTTTATGGGGGCTTATCAGTATTATCAGGTAAATGTAGGCGGCATGGAGATACAGATTACGGATTATAATCCGGTAAATCGAAAGATTTATAAGGCCGGAGAGAAAGCCTTCCTTGATTTTGATACCCAGGGGGTTTATATTTTATGATACCGGGGGTACAACCCTTTATCTCCCGGACAGAAGGCGGTTTACGGCGGGGATTTACTACAGGAAGCTGTGCGGCAGCGGCATCGAAAGCAGCCGCGCAGCTTCTTTTTGAGGACTTTTGTGCAGAGAAGGTTTCTCTTTTAACACCAAAGGGAATTTTCCTGGAGATAAAGATAGAAAGCCGGGAAAAGAAAGAAGGATGGGCAAGGTGTTCCGTGAAAAAATATGCGGGGGACGATCCGGATATCACGGACGGAATCCGTATTTATTCTACGGTTTCTCTGTATGCCGATAAACCTCTGCCGGATGCTCTGTGCGCCGATAAACCTCTGCCAGATGGCCTGTGCGCCGATAAACCTCTGCCGGATGGCCTGTGCACCGACAAGTTTTCTTCGGGGGTATCCTGCGCAGGTGATGCTTCTGCGGATTCGGTTTATTATGCTCATCACTGGTATGCGGAAAAAACAGGAGATGACCTTATCCTTTATCTGCGTGGAGGAGAAGGGATTGGCCGCGTAACCAGGGCCGGATTAAGCTGTCCGGTGGGGATGTGGGCGATTAATCCCGTGCCGCGAAGGATGATATTTGCAGAGGCTGCCCGGGCTGCTCAAAAGGCAGGATTTAAAGGTTCGGTCTGGATTACATTGGAAATCCCGGGAGGAGAAGAAATTGCGCGAAAAACCTTTAATCCAAGACTTGGCATCGAGGGCGGGCTGTCTGTGCTGGGAAGCAGCGGGATTGTGGAGCCGATGAGCGAACCGGCGCTGCTGGAAACGATCCGTCTGGAAATCGGTCAGAAAGCCCTGGAAAAAGAAGCATGTCTTTTGATGGTTCCGGGAAATTACGGGGAGAGATTCCTTGCAGAAAAGCTTTTGCTGCCCGTGGAAAAAGCGGTAAAATGCAGCAATTATATCGGAAAAGCCCTGGATATGGCTGTGGATGCAGGGATAGAGAAGATTCTTTTGGTGGGTCATGCAGGAAAGCTGATTAAACTGGCTGCCGGTGTGATGAACACCCATTCTAAGGCTGCCGACGGCCGCATGGAATGTCTGGCTGCCTACGGTGCCGCCTGCGGCGCTTCCCGGGAAATGGCAGGGCAGATTTTAGACTGTGTCACGGTGGATGAGGCTCTTGGGATTTTGGAACAAAAGGAAGGACTAAGAGAAGAAACGACGGCGCTTGCCATGCGGCGGATTTCTGCCGTGTTAAGGAGGAGAACAGAGGTAAGGCAGGGATTGGAGGGAAAGCAGAAAGCCAAAGGCCATGTCCGGGTGGAAGCGATTTTATTCACGGACGAGCGGGGGATTCTGGGAATGACCGACGGGGCAGAGGAATTGGTTAGGATGGTTTCGGAGAACCATAAGAAAGAGAATTAAAAATGCGGGAAGGAAGGTCGGTACATGGTATTTATCGTAGGAGCAGGACCCGGGGCAGAGGATTTAATCACGGTAAGAGGGCTTAAGCTTTTGCAGAAGGCAGATCTGGTTATCTATGCAGGTTCTCTGGTGAATCCCGGATTGTTAAAAGAAACAAAGCCGGGGTGCCGGATACTGGACAGTGCAAAGATGACCTTGGAGGAAGTTATTGAGGAGATTGTGCAGGCCGAGAACAAGGGGATGACCACCATTCGCCTGCACACGGGAGATCCCTGTATTTACGGGGCGATCCGGGAGCAGATGGACGAATTGGAAGCCAGAAATATCCCTTATCAGATATGCCCTGGGGTGAGTTCCTTCTGCGGGGCGGCGGCAGCGCTTTTGATGGAGTACACGCTTCCGGAGGTTTCTCAGAGCGTGGTGATTACCCGGATGCAGGGGAGAACCGGTGTGCCGGAGAAGGAAAGTATAGGTTCATTTGCCGCGCATCAGGCAACGATGGTGATTTTTTTAAGTGCGGGGATGCTAAAGGAACTGGAGAAAGAACTGATGGATGGAGGATACCCTGCGGATACTCCGGCGGCGATTGTGTATAAAGCAACCTGGCCTGAGGAAAAGATTGTTCGGTGTTCGCTGAGCAGACTGGCAGAGGCGGGGGAGAGGGAAGGGATGAAAAAAACCGCCTTGATTATCGTCGGCAAGGCAGTGGCACAGAAAGATTACCTTCGTTCAAAACTCTATGATCCGGGATTTACAACCGGGTTTCGGACGGGTAGGGATGAAAGCAGTGCATTTAAAACAAGAACACAGCAATGAACCGATAGTGTAAGGATACAGGGTGGGAATTTATTTGGAGGAGCAGGAAAAGATGGCGGTTTTATATGTTGTGGGAATCGGGCCGGGAAAGCGGGAGATGATGACGGCGGAGGCAGAAAAGGCTTTAGCGTGCTGTTCGGTCATTGCCGGTTACACGGTGTATGTGGATTTAATTAAGGGCTGGCTGGGGGAAAAGGAATATTTGGTTACACCGATGCGCCGGGAGAGGGAAAGGTGCGCGATGGCTCTGGCTTCGGCGGCCGGGGGAAAAGATACGGCGATGGTGTGCAGCGGCGACAGCGGGGTGTACGGCATGGCTGGGCTGATTTTAGAACTTTTGCCGCAGTATCCGGGAGTTAAGGTGACGGTTCTTCCGGGAGTTACGGCGGCACTGGCGGGCGGGGCTTTGTTAGGGGCACCGCTGACGCATGATTTTGCCGTGATTAGCTTAAGCGACTGCCTGACGCCCATGGAGAAGATTAAGGCAAGGCTTCGAGCGGCGGCAGAGGCGGATTTTGTGATTTGCTTATATAACCCGTCCAGCAAAAGGCGGCAGGGATATCTTGGCATGGCCTGTGCAATTATTCTGGAAAGCCAGCCGCCCGAAACGGTGTGCGGGATCGTGCAAAATATCGGCCGTATCGGGCAGAGCATGGAGATTCTTTCCCTTGAAGAACTTGCCGGGCGGGAGGCGGATATGTTTACTACTGTTTATATCGGAAACACCCAGACCCGGAAAATCGGGGACTATATGGTGACGCCCAGAGGGTATGCGCTACAGGAATCCGGCACATCGTTTTGCAGGTAGCTGTTTAGCGTTGTCTGGGTTAAAAAATGTCTAAAAGTTAGAAAATTCTTTTTCCGGCTACATATTTTCCGACGATTTTTCCGCCTTCTTCTGCCAGATAAATATAGCGTTCCAGGCGTTTTCTGGCGCTTAAGTTTTGGGTGGTGCGGATGTTTTTATCGTCCAGGATCAGTGCATCCACCTCGTATCCCGGGGCAAAACTTCCGACCCTGCCGAAGAAGGAGCTGCCGCCGACCGTTGCCAGATAGAAGCCTTCTTCCATCGTCAGCGGTTTTTTTGTCTGGTCAATCAGCCGCCAGTAAAGCTTGGACATGCCGATAGCATCGGCAATGCAGCGGAACATGGAAAGATTGGCTCCGCCGGCGATATCGGTTCCAAGACCGACCGGGATGTTTTCTTCCAGATAACGGCGCACCGGGGCAATGCCGGAAGCCAGATTAATGTTCGACTGCGGGCAGTGGGCGATGTAAACGCGGTTATTTTTCATTCTCTTGATTTCCTCTTCCGGGCAATGGACACAGTGTGCCATAATGGTCGGTGCTTCCCGGCCAAACATTCCGAAATGATCGTAGACATCCCCATAGAACAGCGACCAGGGGAAGAGTTCCTTCACCCAGGCAATTTCGGACAGGTTTTCGGACAGGTGGGACTGAACGGGAAGCCGGTATTCTTTCTGGAGTTTTCCCAGACCTTCGAGCAGGGCTGCACTGCAGGTAGGGGCAAAGCGCGGGGTGAGGATGGGTTTGGTGTTTTGGTATTTTCCGGCGACGGATTCCAGCCACTTGACCGTTACATCGAGCGAGGTTTTGGCGCTGGGCTCACGGATAATGTCCGAACAGTTTTGATCCATGTTCACCTTGCCCACGAAGGTTTTCAGCCCCGTCGCTTCCAGGTTATCCATTAAAAGTTCGGTTGCCCGGGGATGAATTGTTCCGAAGGCAACGGCTCTGGTGGTTGCACTCTGTTTTAGATCCTCGGCAAAGATATGGTAGGCGTTCTGGGCATAGTCTGTATCGGCATAGCGGCTTTCTTCCGGAAAGGTGTGGGTTTCCAGCCATTCCAGCAGTTCCATATCCATGCCGATGCCACGGAAGGGATACTGGGGTGCGTGGAGGTGAAGATCCGTCATGCCGGGAATAATCAGGCAGTCCCCGCAGTCGATAACGGGAAGGTTTTGGAAAGCATCCGGTATCTGCGGATAGACCCCCTGCGAAATCCCCTCAAAGCAGATAAGAAAGCCCTGTTCGGTGACGGAAAGCTCGGTTTTGGTTTTGCTGTAGAGAATATTTCCTTTAAGAATAAATGTATTTTTGTTCATCATAACTCCTTTCAGGCGGCAATAAATGAAAAAAAAGCTGACTACAAATAACTATGTAGTCAACTATTACGGTAGCTGGTAGAAACTCTGCGCCAATTCCCAGAATATACATAATGCGTAATTAAACTTTTAACCTTATTCGGCAAGAAGTCCCCCTATTTCTAAAGAGGTGGGATAAACGATGTTTCTTTGGCGATTTCTTCTTGCTATTTTTCGCCCTATCAAGTATAATAATTTTAGTGATTATTCATTGACGGTGTGATCAGGTCACTTTTATTTTATTATACAGGTTAAAAAAGATTTAGTAAATCTGTTATTTTTCACAAAAATATGCTGGTGTTTTTATGAAAAATTAATAAAAATGCAGAGGAATCAAAAAAGGTTATAGGAAATCGGATTTTTACGAAATGAACAGACTGCAGAAACAGACTTTGAAGGAGGTGAAATCATTATTTTCTCCAGTTTCTGTTTGTTTCTTAAAAATATAAAATGATGGTGAAGTCAAAAGGTCTTTTGCCCCATTAGCGTTTGAATGAAGAAATAATTTAAACAACAGTATATGCTTGGACTTATTTGTAAGAGAGCATAAATGGTTCTGACCGACAGAGGAACCATGGGTTAAAGGCATCGGTGAAAAATTTAGATTAAGGAGGATAAAATGAATGTATTAGGTTTACAGGGAGCAAATTATTTTGCAGTAAAATATCCAATTGGATCTGCTTCCGGAAAAAATATAAGGAATGCTTCTGAACAAAGCAGGGTAACTGGGGAGTCATCATCTGCCCATAATGGAAATTATCATGGTACATTGAAAATGGGATATTTACACAGTGAGTTCAGTCCTGTTTCCGGGCAGGAACTTCACATGAAGTACGATGAGAGTTCCACAGATGACGATCCGGTTATGTATGTGGAAGGAAAAGATATACACGGAAAAGCGTTTACCCAGAAGGTTCATTTAAATGAGGTTGACGCAGAAAATGCAACTCCCGCAGAGATGACGGCATTGCGTGTCCATCTGGCACAGCAAGGTGACAAAAGTGTAAAGACCAGCAGTGGAATACCACTTATGGCGCTGGGCAGTCATCAGGATGTAAACACAGCGATGGATTTTAAACAGTATTATGAAAATTGGGCTTCTTCTCTGGAAAATGCGGGATTCAAACAGAATGCGGGAATTTACATAAGTGAATTAGAACGATATCTTTTTTTTCATCGTACAAAGAAGTGACGGTTACTGTTCACGTAGGTCTGCGCACTTGCTGCGCTGACCGTAGGTTAAACTGGGCCAGTGAGCAAAAATCCCATCGACGAAGGCGATTTTCATGGATTTTTGCCTGTTGCTGTGAACGTGTGAACAGTAACGAGTGACATTTGAAGGTTAGAGTTTATCTTTTCTGCTTCTTGACAAACGTTTTTTTCCTGCTATAATGAAAACCAGCAGGAAAATATTCGCGAACAATCGGAATAATAAAGAAAGCCTGGTACAGAATTTACCAGGAGTTTAAAGCGATGACAGGAAGAGTAAGATAAGGAAGCATACAGAGAGGGACGGAATTTGGTGCAACTGTCCTGTGGGGAATTATCTGAAGACCACCCTGGAGCGGCTTTTATCAGGCCCGGCCGACACCGTTATCGTCTAACGAAGAGGCGCTTCTTTTGCGCAATCAGGGTGGAACCGCGATAGTTTATTCTTTTCTCGATAGAGATTATCGTCCCTGAACAGTCATGGATTGATTGTTCAGGGATTTTTTGTTGCCTTTTTATCACTGAAAAATAAGGAAAACAGGAGGTTTTAAGATGAAAATCACATTAAAAGACGGTTCCGTAAAGGAATATGCCGGGAGCAAATCGATTATTGATATTGCGTTTGACATCAGCGAAGGTCTGGCAAGAGCTGCCTGTGCCGGGGAGGTTGATGGGGAAGTGCTTGATCTGCGGACGGTGATTGACCATGACTGTTCGTTAAATATCTTAACGGCAAAGGATGAGGCCGGGCTCCGGGTGGTTCGCCATACCTGTTCCCATGTGATGGCTGAGGCGGTGAAGAATCTCTTCCCGGAGGCAAAGTTAGCGATTGGGCCGGCGATTGATACGGGGTATTACTATGACTTCGATGCTGCCTCCTTTTCGCAGGAAGATCTGGAAAAGATTGAAAAGGAAATGAAGAAAATCATTAAAAAGGGCGCAAAACTGGAAAAGTTTACCATGCCGCGGGAAGAAGCCATCCGCTTTATGGAGGAAAAGAACGAGCCGTATAAGGTTGAGTTAATCCGCGACCTTCCCGAGGATGCCGTGATTTCCTTCTACAGCCAGGGCGATTTTGTCGATCTCTGTGCAGGCCCGCATTTAATGAGTACCAAGGGCATTAAAGCGTTTAAGCTGGTTTCTTCCTCCGGCGCGTACTGGAGAGGGGATGCTGACCGGGCGATGCTGCAGAGAATTTACGGGACGGCATTTGCCACAAAGGAAGAAGTAGAAGCCTATATGCAGCATCTGGAGGATATTAAGAAGCGCGATCACAATAAGCTGGGACGGGAGATGGAGTTATTTACTACCGTAGATGTGATTGGGCAGGGTCTGCCGCTTTTAATGCCCAAGGGAGCAAAAATTATTCAGACCTTGCAGCGCTGGATTGAGGATGAGGAGGAGAATAACTGGGGCTATGTCCGCACAAAAACCCCGCTTATGGCAAAGAGTGATTTATATAAGATGTCCGGTCACTGGGATCACTATAAGGAAGGCATGTTTGTTTTGGGGGATGAGGAAAAAGATAAAGAGGTGTTTGCCCTTCGTCCTATGACCTGCCCGTTCCAGTACTTTGTCTACAAGGCAAGTCAGAAATCCTACCGTGATCTTCCTCTGCGCTACGGCGAAACCTCTACCCTGTTCCGCAATGAAGATTCCGGGGAAATGCACGGCTTGACCAGGGTTCGTCAGTTTACGATTTCAGAGGGGCATTTGATTGTCCGTCCGGATCAGATGGTGGAGGAGTTTAAGGGCTGTCTTGCCCTGGCAAAGAAATGCCTGACCACGTTAGGGGTAAATGAGGATGTAACCTATCATCTGTCCAAATGGGACCCGGATAACCGGGAGAAATACATCGGTGAGCCAAAGGTCTGGGAGGAAACCGAGGAGCATATCCGCCGGATTTTAAAAGAACTGGAGATTCCGTTTGTGGAGGATGTGGGTGAGGCCGCCTTCTATGGCCCGAAAGTGGATATTAATGCCCGAAATGTTTACGGCAAAGAAGATACCATGATCACGGTTCAGTGGGATGCACTTCTGGCAGAACAATTTGATATGTATTACATTGACCAGAACGGGAATAAGGTGCGTCCGTATATTATCCACAGGACTTCCCTTGGCTGCTATGAGAGGACGCTGGCCTGGCTGATTGAAAAATATGCCGGAATGTTCCCGACCTGGCTTTGCCCGGAACAGGTGCGTGTGCTTCCGATTTCCGATAAATACCTGGATTATGCCGATAAGGTTGCTGCCCAGCTCAAGGCAAACGGTATTCTCTGTACGGTAGACACCCGTTCGGAGAAGATTGGCTATAAGATCCGTGAAACAAGGCTGGCAAAGGTTCCCTATATGCTGGTGGTTGGCGAAAAAGAGGAGCTGGAAGGAAAGGTATCGGTGAGAAGCCGTTTCCTCGGCGATGAGGGGCAGAAGGATTTAAAAGAGTTTATCCAGGCAGTGTGCGAGGAAATCCGCACAAAGGAAATTCGAAAAATTGAAGTGCAGGAGCAGAAATAAGATGCAGAATATGGGACAGCGGGGGCTTATGCGGCGAGCCGCCGGTACACGAGCCGGTCAGAATATGGGCGGTGCAGAAAGAATGAATGCTGTACAGCTCATGGGAAGAAATGACCTGTGCTGGTGTAAGAGCGGGTTCAAATATAAGAAATGCCATCTGGCGTTTGACGAAAAGATAGAAAGTTTCCGGCGGAGGGGCTGCACCGTCCCTGCCCGGAACATGATTAAGACACAGGAACAGATTGAAGGAATCCGGGAAAGTGCAAAGATTAATATTGCTGTACTGGATTATATCGGAGAACATATCGGTGAAGGCGTGACCACACAGCAGATTGACCAGTGGGTCTACGACCTGACCACCCGGGCCGGGGGGATTCCTGCGCCGTTAAATTATGAAGGGTTTCCCAACAGTGTGTGCACTTCGGTGAATGAACAGGTCTGCCATGGGATACCTTCGGCGGATGTGGTACTTAAAGAAGGGGATATTGTCAATGTCGATGCTTCGACCTATTATCACGGCTATTATTCGGATTCCTCACGGATGTACTGTATCGGGAAGGTTTCCGCGGAAAAACAGAAGCTGGTGGATGTCACAAAAGAGTGCGTAAAACTCGGGCTGGAACAGGTAAAACCCTGGGGATTTCTGGGTGATATGGCAGAAGCCGTCCAGAAGCACGCTGAGGCAAACGGCTACCGGATTGTCCGGGAAATCGGCGGTCATGGTATAGGTGTGGAATTTCATGAAGATCCCTGGGTCGGCTACATTGGCCGGAGAGGGACGGAAATGCTTTTAGTTCCCGGGATGGTGTTTACCATTGAGCCGATGATCAATATGGGCTGCCAGGAGATTTACATCGATGACGGCAATGGATGGACGGCCTACACCGAGGACGGAAAACCTTCCGCACAGTGGGAAATCCAGGTGCTGGTGACGGAAACGGGGAATGAGGTGCTTTGCTGGTAGGAAGTCCGGAGAATAGGTAAACTGTAAATTTGGCAGTGTATTAAGGAAATCAGGTATAAGTTTATTTCGATGGATATGTATAGAAAAGGGCGGCTGCACGATTTTCGTGCAGCTGCCTAAAGTTAAGCAGTTATTTTGCATTTAATACCGCATTTTTCTTTCGGTTATTCTACTTCCTCTGTAACCGCTCCAGGCCGAACCCAGGCAACCAGGAGTTTTTCAAAATGCATGTTCAGCAGTTTCTTAGGAGAACCGCAGGTGATTTTTTCGGTGGGATAGGACAGGTTTTCACCAACCCACAGTGTGGCATTTTCCTGACCGTTTTCCAGGAGATTTTGGCAGATTTGATCGAGCCGTTCTTCTCCATCCAGCAGAAAAAATCGTTCTTTTTTATCTGCAAATGTCCAGTCGATGATTTCTTCCCGCCCATGAAAACTTACCGTTTCTGCATTTTCCCAGGGACGTCCGATTTTTGCCGCGAAATAGGACAGGGAAGAGATGCCGGGAAGCAGGCGGAAAAAGGCAGAAGGAAATTCAGCCTTCAAAAGTTCATACACGCCCTTTGTACCGCTGTAGAATCCGGTATCGCCGGAAAACAAAATGACCGGGTGCTTAATTTTGGGATGTTTCATCAGCCAGGAAAGCATTTCTTCCTTTTTATAAGTAACGCATTCAGCGGCAGATTCCTGTCTGGGGTCAGGCTGAATGTTTTTATAGGCAATACATTCAGCGATAGATTCCCGCTTACCGTCAGACGGAATGCCCGGGGGACAGGGGGGGATGCTTTCGCTGCCAGACAGCATCCCGCGCATGGTTTTTGCAGTTTCAATCATCCGTGACGCTCCTAAAAAGGCATCTGCACGAAGGATTGCCTGCAGCCCGTTTAAGGTGATTTGCCCGGTACCTCCTGTTCCTATGCCAAGTAAGGTTATTTCCGGCAGGTGTTCTTTTGTTTTCTGTAGATTTTCTGTGGTTTTCTGTATACATTCTATGGTTTTCTGTGGATGTTCTGCATTCTTTTTTCGGTGTTTTTCTTTGCTCAGCCATTGTTTGATCTCTTCTAAGGATTTTCCGTGTTCGTCCTCTTCGCAGTCATGTTCTTTCGGGCGTTTTATGGCAATGACCTGGCAGCCACATTCATGGGCTGCTCTGATTTTTTCTTCAAAACCACCGGTTTTTCCGGATTCCTTTGTGACCAGGAAGGACGCCTGTACGGTGCGGATCAGGGCTTTATTAAGTTCTGTAGAAAACGGCCCCTGCATGGCAATGATTTGTTTTCCATAAAATCCGGCATCCTGGCAGGTCTTAATTGCTTCGACAGAGGGAAGTACACGGACAAATATACGGGAAAGCAGTGCTTTTTCCGCAGCAAAACAGGCAAGTTCCTTGCTTCCGACGGTTAAAAGCGCCTTTTTTTCCGGAGAAGAGAGAAGTTCCTGCTTTAAGCGGGCAGCCGCCTCTTCAAAGGAGGAAACCCAGGACAGGGGAAAAGCATCCGAAGAATTTTCCTCTGTTTTTTCGCGCAGCAGCCGCAGATATTTTGTTTTGGTGATTATGCAGGCAGAGCGGATTTCTTTGGATACGGTCCGGGCAAACGGATGGGTTGCGTCCACGACAGCGGTAATCGCTTCCTGCGTTATCCACTGTGCCATTTCCTGTGCGTTCATTCGCCCGGCGTGGACTTTGTCGCTGAAAATTGCCGTATTTTCTAAAATCTGTTCTCCATAAGCTGTCGCTACCGAAATGGTAAAATCGATGTCTTCATCCCGGCAGAATTCGGCCAGCAGCCGTCCTTCCTGTGTTCCGCCGAAAATGCCGATTTTTTTAATTGTCTGTTTATTCATTATTATTTCCTTTATTTTGTGTACGTACAGCATTGCTGGCATTTTGCCATTGTTCCTAACAGTCTGATTATAGGCTATGGCTTCCTGTACGTCAATTTTTTTAGAAATAGGAAAAATAATTTTGAGGAAACAGGAAAAATAATTTTTAGAAACAGAAAAATAATTTTAGAAAACAGGAAAAAATAGGGTTTACAAATCTGCAGAACTCATGTAAACTGATAAACAGAAGCGTTATTTAAAAAAAAATAGAACGAAAAGAGGAAGGGAAATGAAGCTGATTCAAACCGTTGATGCAGAGGGGGCTGTGCTCTGCCATGATATTACGCAGATTATTAAAGGTGTTACCAAGGATGCCGTATTCCGCAAAGGGCATATCGTGAGAAAGGAAGATATCCCGGTGCTGCTTAGTGTAGGGAAAGATCAGCTCTATGTCTGGGAAAATGAGGAGGGGATGCTTCATGAAAATGATGCGGCAGAAATTCTTGCTTCACTGTGCATGGGTGAATTTATGGAAAAATCACAGCCTAAGGAAGGGAAAATTGAATTAAAGGCGAGCTGTGACGGCCTGCTGAAAGTGGATCGGGCAGGGCTTAGGGCGATAAATCGCTTCGGACAGATGATGATTGCCAGCCGTCATGGGAATTTTGCAGTGAAAAAGGGGGATAAGCTTGCCGGAACCAGGATTATTCCTCTGGTGATTGAAGAAGAGAAGATGAAAGCGGTGCAAAAAGCGGCGGCAGAGGCAACCGGAGGAAAGCCGATTTTTGCCTTAAAACCGTTTAACCATAAAAAAGTGGGGATTGTCACCACGGGAAATGAAGTCTATGCCGGAAGGATACAGGATGAATTTACCCCGGTGATTCGGGAAAAGCTGGCTGCATTTGATACCGAAGTTATTGATCATGTGATTTGGAATGACGATGATAAGAAGGTGACGGCGTCGATTCTTTCCATGATTGAACAAGGAGCGGATATGGTTATCTGTACCGGGGGAATGAGTGTGGACCCGGACGATAGAACGCCGCTCGCGATTAAGAACACCGGGGCGAAAATCGTTTCCTACGGGGCACCGGTGCTGCCGGGGGCAATGTTTCTTCTGGCCTATTATACGGTGAAAGGAAATGATGCGTCAAACCGGGAAGCAGGAAAAGCCGTGGAAACCGGTGCAGACAAAACCGCCGGCAAAACAAAAAAAACAGGCACAGCCGGAGAAAGGGAAACAAAAGAAAGAACTGTGGCTGTGATGGGGCTTCCGGGCTGTGTAATGTATGCAAAGCGAACGATTTTTGATCTGGTGCTGCCCCGGGTAATGGCGGATGATCCGGTAACACCGGAGGAGTTGGCTGGGCTTGGGGAAGGCGGCCTGTGCCTGAATTGTCCGGTGTGCACATTTCCTAACTGTGGATTTGGGAAGGGAAAATAAGGAAGAAGAAAAGAAAAAAATAAATAATTTAGGAAGAAAGTAAAGCAAAAAAGGGGAATCAAATCGTGGAAAAGAAGGAAAAGGTTCAGTTTACTCATTTTGATGAGCAGGGAAATGCGTGGATGGTGGATGTAGGAGCAAAGGCGGATACGGTTCGGGAAGCTGCAGCTAGAGGAAGCATCCATATGAGCCGGGAATGTCTGGAAATGGTGACGGCAGGAAAGATAAAAAAGGGAGATGTGCTGGGTATTGCCCGGATTGCGGGAATAATGGGGGCAAAGAAAACCTCCGATCTAATTCCCCTGTGCCATCCCCTGCCGCTGACAAAGCTGACGGTGGAATTTGCCGTCGATCAGGAAAAACAGGAGATTTCAGCCATCTGTACGGCAAAAACTATGGGAAAGACCGGGGTTGAGATGGAGGCATTGACCGGAGTTTCGGCGGCGCTTCTGACCATCTATGATATGTGCAAGGCTGTTGACCGCGGTATGGAAATCCGGGAGATTTATCTGGTACACAAAAGCGGGGGAAAGAGCGGGGAATTTTTTCATTCCGGTAGCGATAAGAAAATACCATTGAATACAGAAAAGAGATAGACAGAAATGAACGATTCATATGGAAGAACCATCGACTATATGCGGATTTCCATCACCGATCGCTGCAATCTGCGCTGTAAATACTGTATGCCCTACGGTGTGGAATCTGTGTCCCATAAGGATATTCTTACTTATGACGAGATTTATAAAATTGTCCTTGCAGGCACGGGGTTAGGGATAAAGCATCTTAAGGTGACGGGTGGAGAGCCGCTGGTGCGAAAAGGATGCTGTGAGCTTATCCGCAGGTTAAAAACCGTACCGGGAATTGAGCATGTGACATTGACAACGAACGGAATTTTACTGGAAGAATATCTGGAAGAACTGATACGGTCAGGAATTGACGGAATCAATATCAGTCTGGATACGCTCGATCGGGAGGCTTATCGGCAGATTACCGGACAGGACGGTCTGGAAGCGGTGCTTCGTGGGATGAAAAGGGCAGTTTATGCTTCTGTTCCGGTAAAAATCAATGCGGTTTCCCTGGATTGGGAGGAAATGGGAAGGTTAAATAAAGCAGAAAACTGGAAAACATTGGTTTTGCTGGCACAGCAGTATCCGGTGGATGTGCGGTTTATTGAGATGATGCCGATTGGCTGCGGAAAAATGTTTAAAACCGTGAATCATAAGCAGCTTCTGGAAGAAATGATGCAGGCATTTCCCGGTATGGAAAGAGAAAAAGATAAGGAAAAAAGACATGGTTTTGGCCCGGCGGTCTATTATCGGATTCCCGGTTTTCTGGGCAGCATCGGGCTGATCAGTGCGATTCACGGGAAGTTCTGCGAAAGCTGCAACCGGGTGCGCTTGACGGCGCAGGGAATGTTAAAAACCTGCCTGTGTTTTGAGGACGGCGCAGACCTGCGGGCTGTTCTGCGGGAAGGTGAGGGAAAAAATCTGGAAGAAGTTATGAAAACAGCAATCATGAAAAAACCCGCCGCCCATTGCTTTGAGAAGCCGGAAAAGATAACGGAAATCCATCCTATGGCAGCGATCGGAGGTTAAGTGCGGTTAAGCGTCAGGGGAACGGATGAAGAACAGGAAAATAAAACAATGGAGAAAATAGAAATGAAAAATTTTGGAAAAACAGGCATTGTTCGGGCAATTTGTATCAGCACTGTTCGAGGGGTGGAGAAAAAGAGGATTGACGAAGGACATTTTCTTCGGGATTTTGGGATTGAGGGCGATGCCCACGCAGGAAACTGGCATCGTCAGGTCAGCCTTCTTTCTTATGACCGCGTGGAAGCATTTAATGCCCGGGGAGCAGAGGTAAAGGATGGTGCTTTTGGAGAGAATCTGGTCGTGGAGGGAATTGACTTTCGCAGCCTTCCTGTGGGAACACGTCTGGTATGCGGGGAAGTTGAACTGGAAATGACACAGATTGGCAAGGAATGTCACAGCCATTGTGCAATCTATCAGAGGATGGGCGAGTGTATTATGCCAAGGGAGGGCGTGTTTGCTAAGGTTATCCGGGAAGGCATTATTCGGCAGGGGGACGTGATGGAGGTTAGGGCGGCAGATCCCGGGCGGCCTCTGACCGCGGCGGTGATTACTTTAAGCGATAAGGGGGCAAAGGGAGAGAGAAAGGATGAGAGCGGCCCGGCGGCAAAGGAAATACTGGAAAAAGCGGGCTATGTGGTGCTGGAACTTTTGCTTCTTCCTGATGAACCTTCCTTATTAAAAAAGGAACTTATCCGCCTTGCCGACAGCCGTCAGGCAGACCTGGTGCTGACCAGCGGGGGAACAGGTTTTTCCATGCGTGACCGGACACCGGAAGCGACGATGGAAATTGCCGAGAGAAATGCGCCCGGAATCGCCGAAGCGATCCGTTACCGTTCCATGGAAGTTACCGATAGGGCAATGCTTGGGCGAGGGGTTTCCGTTATCCGAAAGAAAACCCTGATTGTAAATCTCCCGGGAAGTCCCAGGGCGGTTCGGGAAAGCCTGGGATTTATTCTTGGGGCATTAGAGCACGGGCTGAATATTTTAAGGGGAAGCGCCTTTGAATGTGGAAATGAAGTTAGAGAAGATAAGAAGACGGGTGAAGAAAGCAGATAAAGAAGAGGCATAAGAGGGTGAACAGGCAATAATGAAAAAAAGAACAATTTTAGCGGTTTTGGCTGTAATTTGTGTATGTATGGAAATATTTTCCGGGTGTTCAGGAACAGAATCTGCAGAGGACTTCGTCAAAGAAGAAGCAGGAGAAACCGCAGAGAAACCAACCAAAGCAGAATCCGAAAAAAACGCAGAGAAATCAACCAAAGCAGAAGCCGAAAAAAACGCAGAGAAATCAACCAAAGCAGAATCCGAAGAAATTTTAATTGCTGCTGCTGCCAGCTTAAAAAATGCGTATGAAGAAGACCTGATTCCCATGTTTCAGGAAAGGTATCCGCAGATTACCGTGAAAGGAACCTATGATAGTTCAGGTAAGCTTCAGACGCAGATAGAAGAGGGGCTTGCGGCAGATGTGTTTATGTCGGCGGCAGTAAAACAGATGAAGGCACTGGACGAAGGCGGGTGGATTGCCTCGGAAACGGTGGTGGATTTGCTGGAAAATAAGATTGTGCTGATTGTTCCTGCCGGTCAGGAAGAAGGTATTACGGCGTTTGAGGAAATCGTAAAGGCAGACATTATTGCCTTGGGCGACCCGGAAAGCGTGCCTGCTGGGCAGTATGCCAGGGAAGCATTGCTCCGTCTGGGATTGTGGGAGGATGTTTCGGCAAAGGCCAGTTTTGGGACGAATGTGACGGAAGTATTAAACCAGGTTGCCGAGGCGAGCGCGGACGCGGGGATTGTTTATGCGACGGATGCAGCCGGCATGGCGGATAAGGTCAGTGTTGTGGCTCAGGCACCGGAAGTCGGTCTGTCGGATAAGGTGATTTATCCGGTTGCTGTGGTTAAAGGTACAGCGCACAGGGAGGCTGCCGACTGCTTTGTAAAATTTTTAACCTCACAGGAAGCGATAGAGGTATTTCAGTCTTACGGATTTACAGAAAGAAAATAAGCTGGTGATAAGATTTGCCGATGCTAAGATTTGCCGGCGTTGAGATGAGCCGATGCTAAGATTTGCCGGCGCTGAGATGAGCCGAAGGAAATTGAGGAAGAAAGGAACGTGGTCAGGGATGGACTGGACACCGGTAATGATTTCTTTAAAAACAGCAGGAGTGTCGATTGCAATCACGTTTTTTCTGGGAATTATGGCAGCATGGATGGTGGTTTCGATGAACAATGACTGGTGGAAGGGTGTGGTGGATGCATTATTCACCCTTCCCCTGGTTCTTCCGCCCACGGTGGCAGGCTTTTTTCTGTTGTACCTGTTTGGGGTAAAACGTCCGCTGGGCAGGTTTTTTATTGAGTATTTTGGCGTGAAAATTGTTTTTTCCTGGGGGGCGACAGTGATTGCGGCGGTGGTGATGTCCTTTCCCCTGATGTACCGATCGGCACGGGGAGCGTTTGAACAGGTTGATCCGGATTTATGCGCAGCGGCAAGAACCCTGGGAATGAGCGAGTGGGCGATTTTTCGTCGGATTCTTTTTGCCAACGCGCTTCCAGGCATTATCAGCGGCGGTGTGCTTAGTTTTGCCCGCGGGCTGGGCGAGTTTGGGGCTACGGCAATGCTTGCCGGAAACATTGCCGGAAAAACAAGGACGCTTCCTATGGCGGTTTATTCGGAGGTGGCTGCGGGAAATATGGAAAAGGCATATTCTTATGTACTGGTGATTACGGCAATCGCCTTTTTTTCCGTGATACTGATTAACAGGGCGAAGACGGTGACTGAGAAAAAGAGGAGATAGAAGAAAAGTGAAGCTGGATGTGGAGATTTACCGCTGTTTGAGGGATTTTACCTTAGATCTTTCCTTTTCTGCCGGGGAAGGATGCCTGGGGATTTTGGGGGCTTCCGGCTGCGGGAAAAGCATGACCTTAAAATCCATTGCCGGAATTATCCGACCGGACAGGGGAAGGATTGTCCTTTCCGGGGAAGAGGACAGCGTGCTTTTTGATGCGGAAAAATCGATTTGTGTTCCCCCGCAGAAACGTCAGGTGGGGTATTTGTTTCAGCACTATGCACTGTTTCCCCATATGACGGTGGAGGAAAATATTCTCGTGGGTCTGGAGGGAAGAGAAGCGGCAGAAAAAAGAAAAGGCAAAAAGCACAGGTTTGGGGCAGGTTTGAGGAAGGAAAAGCGAGGGCAGCGCCTTGGGGAACTGGTGGAGCAGTTTCGTCTTCATGGGCTGGAAAAGCATTATCCGGGGCAGCTTTCGGGAGGACAGCAGCAGCGGACGGCGCTGGCAAGGATTTTTGCCTATGAACCGGCAGTGCTTTTGCTGGACGAACCGTTTTCCGCGATGGACAGCTTTCTGCGCGAAGGGTTAAGGCTGGAACTTGCAGGGGTACTAAAACGGTTTTCGGGGATTTCGATTCTGGTGACCCATGACCAGGACGAGGCGTTCTGGCTCTGTTCCCATCTGCTTTTGATGGATAAGGGAAAGGTTCTTGCGGCAGGAAAGACCAGGGAAGTTTTCCGGCAGCCAAAGTTTTGTTCGGCAGCCAGGCTGACCGGGTGCAGAAACATTTCACGGATTCAGCGTCTGGGGGCGCACAGGGTTCGCGCACTGGACTGGAACGGGCTGGAACTGGTCACGGAAGATGCGGTGGAAGAAAGGCACAGCGCGGTTGGAATACGCGCCCACGATCTGAAAGAAGTGCCTGACACCCAGGTAAAAGCATGGGAGGATAAAGCTGGAGGGAATCTTATCCCGGTGGGAAAGGCTTCCTTTTCGGAAATGCCCTTTGCATGGTATATTACCTTAGAGAACGGTCTGTGGTGGAAGAAGGAAAAAGAGATGAATGCCCGGGGGAAGGCAGGGATGCTTCCTGGCTGGCTGCGGGTAGAGCCGTCGGCAGTGCTTTTGCTGGAGGGGGAGTAAGGAAAAGAGAAAAGCGGCAGGGCAGGCAGAAATAAAAAGGATGACAGAAGAAGAAAAACGGCAGGACAGGCAGAAACAAAAAAGGGTGACAGAATAAAAAAGAATATAGAATAAAACAGAACGGAGAATGAATGGGATGGAAGAGTTGTTTCGGGAACTTGAACAGCAGATGCTTTGCGGCAGGGAAACGGTTTTGGCGACGATTATTGCCAGTTCAGGTTCAACCCCCAGAGGAGCAGGGTCAAGGATGCTGATTTTATCTGACGGATCGATCCGGGGAAGCATCGGCGGCGGCGCGGTGGAATATCAGGCCATCCAAACAGGTTTGGCGGCAATGAGGGAGAAACAATCCGCAGTACACGGCTTTTCCCTGACCCGAAACCAGACAGCAGATATCGGTATGGTCTGCGGCGGGGATGTGGTTGTATATTTTCAGTATGCTTCGCCGGAGAATACCGCCCTGCTTAGCCTTTGCAGAGAAATCAGGAAGGCGCTTGCGCGGGATGAGGATAGCTGGCTGGTGATGGATATTACGGAAGAAACCTGCTGGCAGATGGGGCTTTATACCCAAAAGGGCGGTTTTGTGGGAATGGAATGCTTAAAGGCGGCTGTTGGTGACAGGGAAGGGGATGCCAAGGCGTTTGCCAGGGAGTTTTTCCGGAAAAAGGCGGTGCAGAAGGAGGTGCGCGGGCGGAAATATTACTGTGAGCCTTTCGTCTGTGCCGGGACAGTGTATATCTTTGGCGGGGGGCATGTGGCGCAGGAGTTGGTTCCCCTTCTGGCACATCTTAACTTCCGCTGCGTGGTCATGGACGACCGGAAAGAATTTGCCAGACCGGAATTATTCCCCCGGGCGGCAAAGACCGTGGTGGGGGATCTGGAACATATTGGAGAGTCTGTTTCCATACAGCCCCAGGATTATGTCTGTATCATGACCAGAGGGCATCAGTACGATTATTATGTACAGAAGCAGGCGATGCAGGCGCACCCTAAGTATATCGGTATTATGGGAAGTAAAAATAAGGCGGCAGTTATTCGGGAAAAGCTTCTGCAGGACGGCTTTTGCCCGGAGGAGGTTGATGCCTGCCATACACCTATAGGAGTGGAAATTGCAGCGGAAACGCCGGCGGAGATTGCGGTGAGCATCGCCGGGGAGTTAATTAAGGTCAGGGCAGGTTACTGTTCACAGGGCAGCAAGTGCGCAGACTTATGTGAACAATAATCTTGCTTTTTCCTGTAAATTACGGTAGAATAATGGAAAAAATATCGCCTAATCGTCGGCGGATTTTTAAAGAAAACAAGGGAGGAAGCAGGATGAAAAAAAGAGTGGCTGTTCTGCTTTTCGCTGTATGTATGACAAGTCTTACGGCCTGTGGAGGTGTCGTTTCAGGCCAGGTGGCGGAAAAGGTGCTGGAAGGTTTGATGACTAAGGATTCCGGGAAGGATGAAGAAGAAAAAGCAGATAATGACGGAAAAATAAAGGATAGTAAGGAGAAGGAGGAGCAAAACAAGGGAGAAAACAGCGGACAGGGGGAAGCAGAAACCGGGGAAGCTGCAGACAGCGCAGACAGCAAAGGGATAGAAAAAGCCGATTCTGTGGCAGACAAAGCAGAAAAGAATAAAAGTTTGGAACTGAGATTGGAGAAAAGGTATCTGAATGAACATAATGGGTCGGAGCTTTTGATGCAGGTGGAGTATCCCTTCCTTTCGGTCAATCAGGAAAATTTCCCCGGTCTTTTTTCTGCAATGGAATCTTTAAATGGCGAGTGTGAAGCGCAGGCTGTACAATGGAAGCAGAAAAAGCTTCCCTATCTTCAGGAAGCGATAAACTATGGATATTCCCGCGGCTATGAATATGTTCAGACGATGCATGTGCACCGGGCAGATGCACAGCTGGTCAGTATCATCGATGAACATTATGAATACACCGGAGGAGCGCATGGCGGTATATATTTTACATCGAAAACCTTAGACAGCGCCACCGGCAGGGAACTTTCGCTTGCGGATGTGACGACGGATCTTCAGGGGCTTGCCGATGCGGTGATTAAGGAGCTGAATAAAGAATACCCTGTGGAATACGCGCCAGAGGGTTATCGCGATACAGTGGAGAGCCAGATTGTGAAACAGGGGCCTGACGCCTATGATGCAAGCTGGGCTTTGAACTATCATGGAATCATCTTTGACTTTGGAAGCTACGAACTGGGGGCTTATGCCATGGGCTGCCCGGAGGTTATCGTGCCGTTTGACCAATATCCCGGACTGATTAAGGAAGAATATACCCGCGTACCGGAAGAATATGTGGTAAGCCTGAAGAATGCTACGACGGTCTATGAAGATGTCGACGGGGACGGCAGTTTGGAAACAGTTTTCGTTTCAGCTTATGGTGCCCAGGACGGTTATAGGCAGACGATTCATATTTATATTGACGAAACCAGCACGGAATATAACGCAGAGGGCTGGTTTAACGAGGCTTACCTTATTCATTTGAAGGACGGTTCCCTTTATCTTTATGTTTGTGTATCTGCAGAAGATGATGAAAGAATTATCCATATTTTCCGTATTTCCGGAGAATCGGCGGTATTTGTGGAGGACGCCCACGGCTATTTTGGAGATGGAATGATGGAGAATCCCGGGTGTTTCAGGGTGTATGATGGTTTGGATGCATTAAGCACCTACAGCGGTTACCGTGATTGCCGTGTGGGTGACGGGGGGCGGCTGGAAGCGCTCGATGATGCTTATACGATTGTGAACTACACCTACGGCGATGAGCCGGAGCGGCATTTAACCGCGAAAATCCCGATTCCCGCCTGGATGATTTCTGAGGATGGAAGTGTGGCAGAAACCCCGGAGCAGCTTCCCGCCGGAACCAGGCTGTATTTCCGCAGAACGGATAACCGAACCTTTGTGGAAATGGAGCTGGAGGACGGACGCCGCTGCCAGATAAGGGGGGATTTTACGACCTGGCCGAAAACAATCAATGGGATAGAGGAGAATGACTGTTTTGACGGGATAATGTATGCAGGATAGCATTTTATCGTCAGAGTAAAATCATTCAGGGCAAGTTCAGATGAATTTAGGGCAGGTCTGCGAAGTATTTCTGAAATAACGCTTTTGCCGCCTGCTGTACCTCCTGTTCCATGGCCAGGTAGCGCTTTAAATAGTCCCTGGATTTTGGGGTGAGGACGGAGGAACCGCCGTCGCTTCCGCCGGATTTGGTGGAGAGGAGGGGAAAGCCCAGGTGCTTTTCGGCATCCTTGACAATGTGCCAGCCCTTGCTGTAGGACATATGCATCTGGCGGCAGGCGGTCTGCATGGAGCCGGTGTGGTCAACCAGGGTTAAAAACTGGGCGATGCCCGGGCCGAAAAAGATATCGTCCCCCTCGATGTAAAGCTGTGCAACGCTGTGAACCGGGATTTTCCGGGAGCGGTCATAGTTAAGGATGCAGTCCCTGTCCTCTTCGATGGCAAGGATAATCCCCTGATCTTCAACCGGAATTTCTTCCAGCTGGGCATTAATCTCTTCCTGGCGCAGTGCGCCGCGCAGGCCCTGGTTTCCCGAATAGCGCAAAAGAAGCGGGATAAGGTCTTTGGAAAGGATAACAGGGTGGCCCCGCCGGTTCTGATAAACAGGGCAGGCGGCCTTTTTCTGGCTTCCAAGCAGCTTTTCTATGGTATCACCCAGAAACATGGGGTACTTTACCGGGAGAAAGAGGACGCGATCGCAGAGATCTTCGATATAGTTTAAGCCCATGCAAAGGCTGTCATACATCTGCGTCGTTAAGTAGTCCTCATTGCGCAGACAGATAACACGCATACGGGAAATATGTTTTTCCACTTCCTCTGCCTGCTGCCCGGTAATAACGATAATGGGGTCGATATCCGCCTGTTTAAGCATAATAATGATACGGCGGATAATGGTGGTTTTTCCTATGGGAAGAAGAGGCTGGAACGGGGCGTCGATATGGTGTCCGGCGGCGGAGATAACCGCTCCGGTTTTTACGGTTTTCATCAAAAAGGAACTCCTTTCCGTGCAGGTCTTTGAAAGTGAACATTTATATTTTGTTGCTATCTTTGCCCAGAGAATATCAAAAATAATATAGCATAGAGTTTGACAAATTTCAAGGAACACGACCGCTTAACTTTGCCGGGTTGCTGTTTGCGTTACTGCTCACACGTTCACAGTAACGTTTGCACGTTCACAGCAGCTTGTCAAATGCAGGCGGTTTTTCGGTGTTTATTTTTTAGAAGGGGGTGTTTTTGCTTTGCTTGACATCGTTGCTTTAGTCAGAACAACGGTATCAAAAAAACCCTTTATTATTTCTGTAATCGGCGCAGGGGGAAAGACGACATGTATAGAGAGAATCGCAGAAGAAGTGCGCAGGCAGGGAAAAAAGGCGGCGGTGGTGACAACAACGCATATGTGGATTCCCGAAAAATACAGTGCGGTGGGCAGGTCGTGGGAAGAATCCGTTAAGCAGATGAAGGAAGAGGGAATTGTTTATTGCGGCCTGGCGGCAGAGTCCGAAGGGAAGATGGTATTTCCGGGACAGGAGGGCTATCAGGCAATTTGTTCTGCGGCGGACGTGGTGCTGGTAGAGGCGGACGGGGCGAAGGAAATGCCGGTAAAGTTCCCGGACTGGAGCCGCGAGCCGGTAATTCCCGAAAATACGGATGAGATTATCCTGGTGTTTGGATTGTCTGCCCTGGGAAGGCCGCCGGGCGAGGTCTGTCACCGGTGGGCGCTGTGCCGGGCTTTGCTGGATAAAGAGGAACTGGATAAAGAAAAAGGGCCGGATAAAGAAAAAGGAACAGAAGGAAAGCCTAATCCAATTACAGCACAAAAGATCATGGATAAAGAACTTCTGCTTTTTCTTTTGCAATACGGCTATCTGCGCAGGTTAAGGCTTCGTTTCCCAAAACTTCCTCCCCTCGTGCTGCTTAACCAGGCGGACGATGAAGAAAAGAGGAGGGATGGGGAATGGATCAGAACAAAGCTGGAGGAGTGTGGGCTAATATGCAGGGTGGTACAGTGCAAATCGCCGTAATTTATATGGCTTCGGGATTTGGAAAACGGTTTGGCAGGAACAAGCTTTTAGCGCCGGTGAATGGGAAGGCGCTGTATCTGCACGGACTGGAAAAGTTTATTCTGCTGAAGGAAAATCATAAAAAAAGAAATACGGCATCGGAGCAGAAGAATTTTCATATAAGTATAGTGCTGGTGAGCCAGTGGGATGAAATCCTTCAGTTCGGACACAGGCAGGGACTTATCTGTGTAAAGAATGATCAGGCGGAGGAAGGGATTAGTGCTTCTATACGTCTGGGGCTTGAAGCCGCAGGGGAGGCAGATTACTATTTGTTTTCGGTAGCCGATCAGCCCTGGCTTAAACAGGAAACCTTAGAAGCATTTATCTGCAAATTTTTGGAAGTGAAAGAGCATTACAGTATAGGCTGTCTTTGTGAAGAGCATGGAGGAAGAAAAAACCCGGTGGTATTTCATCAGCGTTACAGGAAAGAGCTTTTCATGCTTCGCGGCGACAAGGGAGGAAGCCAGGTGGCAGAGCGCTGTCCCGGGGAGATTTTCCGCTTTTTTACCGAGGAAAAAGAACTGAAGGATATTGATCGGATTTGTGATATTTCATCTTAAAAATCCCTTATATTTAAGGGGTGGAGGTCGATATATTTATTGTAAATAGGTATATTCTACCAGAAAGGAGAAGCAACTATGACAAACGGAATTTCAAGCAGCTATCAGTACAATGGCTACAGCAGCTACCAGCCGAATATGCTGGACAGCAACAGCTGGGAAGAGAAGGCAAAGCAGGATGCTGAGAATATTAAGAACAGTATCGATAAAACCTCCAGTACTTCTAACACCTCCAGCACAAACACCTCCATCAGCGTAGGCAGCTCAGCCAGCGATTCTACGTTTTTGTTAGCCTATCAGTCCCAGCTTGAAGACTTGGAAGCATCCGCGGCAAAACTGCAGATGAGCGAGAAGGACAACGTGTTTTCCAAGTATGATGAGGCAGTAAAAAAAGCGCAGGAGAACCCCTCCGAGGAGAATACCAAGGCCGTAGATAAGGCATTGGATGACATTGTTTCTGCATTTAAGGATTTAACAAGCAAGTACAACAGTACGATGTCCTTCCTCTCAAACAATCAGGAGAGAGGGTCCGGAATTCAGGCACAGATGGAGTCCTTAAAGCGGATGATGCCTAATGAAAAGACACTGAGTGCCATGGGTATGGGTTATGATAAGAACGGCAAAGTGACTTTTGACGAAAAGGCATTCAGGGAAAACTGGGAGAAAGACCCGGAGCAGATTAAGAACTTAACCGGCGGCCAGTTTGGTTTTGCCGAGCGTGTAGGCAATAAGGCAACGGCAATCCTTGATTCGTCCGTGGATAAGATTATCGGAAGTGATGAAACCACGTCGGCGAACAAAAAGCACAGCGCTACCTCAACAGACACCAACACCACGACAAACTTTACCAAATCATCTACAATGTCCGATTCCTTTATGCAGTTTGCTAATTTTGCAAAGAGCGGAGCTTTTAATTTAAGCAATTACTATACCGTGGGTATGCTGAATATGCTGGTATAAGGGCAGATAAGAACAATTGGGGCGGAGATTTCTCCGCCTGCTTTTTTTCCGTTTACCGTAAGCATGTAAGCCGCAGCAAACCTTCCCGGGGATAACCGATAAACATATGAACTGATTAGTAATTGGGTAAAAATGGTAAATTCACGGATGGAAATATCTTTGTTTTTATTTAGAAAAATGGAAATTTTTCCCCTGGTTTTTTTTGGCGTTTGGCAGTAATTTTCTTGACATCACAGAAATTTTGTAGCATAATAGTAAAGAGCTTAATTACGGGAAGGGTGGTTTTGTGTCCGAACTGTTGATTTTTCCTGGAAATATGCAGGGAAAGACGACAGGACGACTGCAAACGGATGGGTAATTAACACAGAATGTTACTGTTCACACATTCACAGTAAGCGCAGAATTTCCTGTTTTTTTGTAGAATAAAGGTTAAGAAATCAGATGATTTATTATCTGTATGCAGAGAAACAGAAGGAAAAGGAGAGGATAGGGGCATGTCGGGAATATATGGAAACGGCATAGGTTTGACAGAAAAAATGTTGGATTATTTGTGGGCCAGACAGTCGGTTTCACTGAATAATATTGCGAATGTAGATACTCCCGGGTTTAAATCACAGTACATAACGTTTGAGGAAGAATTAGCGAAACGTCTGAAGAACGCAAGCAGTTATAAAAAAGCGCCTAAACGGGCAGTTGCACAGGCGATTGAGGATACACACGCACAGATGCATATTACTTGGGATGAATCAAGCCGCCTGGACGGGAATAATGTAGACATGGACCAGGAACAGATAGAGGTGGTAAGGACCGCCTATCAGTATCAGTTCATGCTCAGTTCCCTGAATAATGATTTTACCCGTCTGAGGAATGCGGCAAAGACATTTTGATATGTTGGCCGTAGTTTGTTGATGGCCAGCATTTTCATTTTGTTTGTTAAAAAATTGTTAAAATAAGTAAAGCAGGAAGAAAAGGGAGAGAATGATGGAAGGAGCAGCATTTATAACTCCTATGATGCCGTGGAATTCGATTGGCATACAGGAAGACGTCCGTCAGACGGCGGTGGTTAATGCAGAAGCATCTTTGTTTAAAGATGTATTTAAAAATACAATTAATCAGGTAAAAGAAGCACAGGCCGATGTAGAGGCCAAACAGTATTTATTAGCCACAGGCCAGTTAGACGATGCCCATGTCCTGCCGATAGCCGAGGCAAAGGCAGGTTTAGCCGTAGATGTGCTGATCGGACTCAGGAATAAGACGATTGAATCCTACAACGAACTGATTAAGATAAGTGTTTAAGTTTCCCTATGAATATAGAATAAAGGTTGGATAAAGACGTGCAGAATTTAAAAGAAAGCTGGTTAAACATACCAGAAAAAACGCGAAAACTAATTGCCATCCTGGCGGGGGGAACGATTGTACTTGCAGTAATCGCCATACTTGTCCTGAATCTTGGGAAGAATACTGATTACAGTACGCTGTTTACCGGATTAAGCCAGGAAGAGGCCCAGCAGGTAGTGAATCTTCTTCAGGATCAGGGCATAGACTACCGCTATAACAGTAATGACGGAGCGATAAGGGTTCCGGAAACTTCGGTAGAGCAGACCAGGGCCCGTCTGGTCAGCCAGGGATATCCGAAAAGCGGCTTTACATACGATATGTATTTAAACAATACGGGCCTGATGACGACAGAGTCCGACAAGGAGCAGATTACGCTCTACGAACTTCAGGATCGTTTGGGAGCAACCATCCGCCTCTTTGAAGGGGTTCAGGATGCGAAAGTAACCATTGTCTTAGAACAGCGTCAGCGCTTTGTGATTGATGATAATTCCGGGCAGGAAGGCTCCGGCTCCGTAGTGATTACCATGCAGAGCGGAAGCAGCTTAACCGCGGAGAAGGCGCAGGCGGTAAAAAACCTGATTTCCCATTCTGTCCAGGGTGTAACCTTCACCAATGTCCGTGTCTTTGACGCGGCGACCATGCTGGAGGTTGACGGGGAACTTACCAACTCCGGTTCCGGCGCAGGTTCGGATATGGTCAGCCTGACCACGATGGTGGAGAATAATATCGCGGCGAATGTCCGCCGGGTAATCGAGCAGTTTTACGGTGCGGGAAATGTAGCCGTATCGGTTAAGGGAACCCTGAACATGGAACGTTTAATTCAGGAGAACACCCAGTATTCCGTACCGGAAAAAATTGACAACGAAGACAAGACCGGTTTGCTGCAGACCGAAGATGTCATGAACGAAAGTACGAATGCCGCTTCCCAGGATGCCGGAGGTCTGGTAGGAGCCGACGCGAATGCCGATACACCCCGGTATACGAACGAAGACGGAACCGAGAGAGTGGATGATTCTTATTCTAATGGGAGCGCTTCACGGCTGTGGCTCTATAACACGTTAAAAGAGCAGCGTGAGATAGACCCGGGCGTTTTGGAGGATACCTCCGTAGCCGTAACGATTGTAATGAATAAAACAACCGAAACTCTTGATGTTAAGCAGGAGCAACTTCTTCGGCTGACGGCGAATGCCGCAGGGATTCCGATAGAAGCGATCGATGAAAAGATAACGGTTGTCCGTGCCTCAATCCCGACAGCAGGGGAAAACCAAGTTCCGGATGTCGATGTTGGTACAAGAGATATTGTCAAGATAGTTACCCAGCTTCCATGGCAGGTGCTGGCAGCGATTGGTGCAGCCATCGTTCTTTTACTGCTTCTGATCATCCTTATGATGCTGAGAAGAAGAAAGAAGAAAAAGGCCCAGCTCATCCTTGGTGAAGGAGAAGTTCTAGAGGGCGAAGATGCCAATGCTCTTCCAGGAGGTGAAGGAGAGTCCGCGGAAGACGGACAGCCGCATGCTATGCCAACTTCGGAAGAAATCGAGGATGAATTTACAAAGAATGAAGAGATTCTTAATCTTCGGATGCAGCGCAGCCTGCGTCTGAAGCAAAATATATCGGAGTTCGTGGATCAGAATCCGCAGATAGCTGCGAAACTGATTCAGAGCTGGCTGAGAGGGGAGGAGGATTTAGGTGATGCCAGAAATAGAAAGCAGTCAAAGTAAAGTGGAAGATATTATGCCCCTGACCGACCCCAGAAGCAAAGCGGCTCTGGTTGTGGTATCTCTTGGCGCGGATCGTGCCTCTCAGATTTATAAATATTTAAGCGAACAGGATATTGAAGACCTTACCTTTGAAGTGGCAAAACTGGGAAAAACGAATAATTCCCAGGTCGAAGCTACGCTTGATGAGTACTATAAGCTTTGCCTTACGCATAAGATGATGACCGACGGCGGTCTTGACTATGCAAGAAACGTACTGGAGAAGGCTTTCGGCGAATCCACCGCCAGAAATCTTTTGGAAAAAGTTTCCAAAACCCTTCAGTCCAAGCCGTTTAACTTCTTTATGAAGGGAGATCCGAAAGCGCTGTTCTCCTTGCTGCAGAATGAACGTCCCCAGGTCATCGCCCTGATTATGGCCTATATGGATACGATGCAGGCAGCACAGGTTCTGGAGGAGCTTTCCGACGAGAAGCGTATACAGACGGTAGAATGTATGGCAAAGATGGATCGGGTATCGCCCGAAGCGATTTCCATCGTGGAAGAAGAGATGAAGCGCAAGTTTGCAACCATCATTACCAGCGAAGATAATATGAGTCTGGGCGGCGTGGACTATGTAGCCGATATGATGAACCATATTGATCGAAGCAGTGAAAGGAAAATCTTTGAAGAACTCGGAAAACGCAACCCCGAACTTGCACAGACCATCCGCGACAAAATGTTCGTATTCGAGAATATCCTGGATATGGACGATCGTTCCGTGCAGCGTTTCGTCCGGGACTGCGATACCAAAGATATTGTCTATGCGCTTAAGAATGCTTCCGAAGAGATGCGGGCAATCTTCTTCAACAATATGTCCAAACGTACAGCCGATACCGTGCGGGGCGATTTGGAGATTACGACGAATGTGCGCTTAAAAGATGTCGAAGAAGCACAGCAGCGTATCGTCAATATTATCCGCGGCTTAGAAGAGCGGGGTGAGGTAATCATTAAGAAGGGAGGCGAAGATGATAGCATCATCGTCTAACCGGATTATCAAGCACCCGGATGCGGCAGGACTGATAAAGCAGTACATCCCTTTGGCAGAAACGGTTCCGGCGGGTGAACCCGTAGTGAAAAAAGCAAGTTTTCCGCACCTGACGCTGGAGGGGAAAGAAAAAAAGGAAGAGTTTAAGGAACCTCTTTCCGAAGCGGACGCATATAAAGAAAGTGAGGCAGCACAACTAGAAGAAGCTGCTTCTGCCCAGGAAGCGCTGAATGCGCAGTGGGAGCAGGAAGCAAGAGAAGCCTTAGAAGAAGCAAAAAAGGCCGCCCAGGAGATTATCGAACAGGCCCATATCCAGGCCGAAGAGGAACGGGCAGCCGCCAAAGAAGAGGGGTACCGCACAGGCTACGGAACAGGTTACCGGGAGGGGATGGCCCGGGGCGAGGCCGAGTGCAGGGAAAACTTTAAGGAAAAGCTTACCGCCTTTGAGAGCGATATTCGCAGAGCCTTAGGTTCTGTGGAAACGGCGAAGGAAAACTGTATGCGCCGTTACCTTGATGAATTAAAGGACTGTGCCATTGCCATAGGCGAGAAGGTCATCCATATCAGCCTTCGATCGAGCGGGGAAGTTATTAAAAAGATGATTGTTTCCGCCACGGAAAAGCTGAAAAAAACTGCCTGGGTGAAGATTTACATTGACAAATGCGACTATGATATGATGTTGGAAACCGACGCCGATATCTTAGATGAACTTGCCCATCTCTCCGATAATATTAAATTTATCGTGATGGATAAAGAAGAGAGGGGCGACTGCATTATCGAGATGCCGGAGGAAATCGTCGATGTCAGTGTCAATACCCAGATAGAAAATATCAAGGACATTTTGGAAAATGTACGAATATAGGAGCTTTTATGTTTGAAAAAATTCCTTCGCTGATTAGTAAATCAGAAACGGTGAGCCATATCGGGAAAATTGAAAATGTAGTCGGGATGTCCATGGAGGCTTCCGGCGGCCGATCCAGTATCGGGGATATCGTGATGATTTATAACGAAGAACAAAACCGCCAGATGCCTGCAGAAGTCGTGGGTTTTAAGGACGGAAAAGTTCAGCTGATGACCTACGAGGCGACCAGCGGCATATCCTCCGGAAGCTTTGTAAGGAATACGCGGCGAAGGCTTAAAGTTCCTGTGGGAGATTTTCTTCGGGGAAGAATTATCAATGCTTTGGGAGAGCCGATTGACGGCAAGGAGGGCTTTCCTTCCTCCCGCTATTATACCGTGAACAGCCCCTATATTAATCCTTTAAACCGCCCCCCCATAAGGGAACGGCTGGAATTCGGCGTTAAAGCCATCGATGGACTCAATACCATAGGAAAAGGCCAGAGAATCGGAATCTTTGCCGGTTCCGGTGTGGGCAAGAGTACATTGATGGGAATGATTGCAAAAAATGTTAAAACCGACATTAATGTCATCGCCCTGGTAGGCGAGCGTGGACGTGAGGTTCTGGAGTTTGTTCAGAAGGATTTGGGCGAAGAGGGAATGCGCAGATCCGTCCTTATCGTGGCGACCTCAGACCAGCCCGCCATGCTCCGCATGAAATGTCCGCTTGTGGCGACCACCATTGCAGAATATTTTAAAGATCAGGGTTTGGATGTCTTGCTGATGATGGATTCTCTTACCCGTTATGCGATGGCACAGAGAGAAATCGGCCTGGCTATCGGCGAACCCCCGATAGCCAGAGGATATACTCCGTCAATCTATGCTGAGTTTCCCAAGCTTCTTGAGCGAAGCGGGAACTTCGGGAAAGGCTCGATTACCGGCGTCTACACCGTACTGGTTGAAGGCGACGACACCAACGAGCCGATATCCGATACCGTCCGCGGTATACTCGACGGGCACATCGTTCTCAGCAGACAGTTGGCGAATGAAAACCACTTTCCGGCAATCGATATCGGAGCAAGTATTTCCCGTCTTATGGTGGAAATCGTATCCGACGAACACCGGGCAGTAGCTTCCCGGCTGCGCAACCTTTTAAGCCTTTACCAGAAAAATGCGGATTTGATTTCCATCGGTGCATACAAGAGGGGAACCAATCCTGCGTTAGACGAGGCAGTTTCAAAAATCGGAGCAGTGAATGCATTTCTGCAGCAGGGCACAAACGATAGTTTTACTTATGAAGAAACCTTAGCACATATTAAAACCATCGTTGGCTGATTTCGGAGGGGATAACATTGAAGCAGTTTAATTACCGGCTGGAAACCGTTCTGGCCTATAAAACACAGGTTCTGGATAATTTAAAGTCCGAACATGCGGTAATTATACAAAAGGTGAACCGCAAGCAGGAAGAAATTCAGGGATTGAACAGGGAGCTGGTAAGTTATGAGAGCGGCTTTGACGAGGTCAAAGAAAAAGGCGCTGCCATAGAAGACTACCGGCTGTTTGATATGTGTATAGGACGGATGGAAGAGATTATCGATACCGAAAAAGAACGGCTGAAAAAACTTCGTCAGGAAGAAGACGCCAAAAAGCAGGAAGTTGTGGAAGCAAAAGTTGACACGTCAAAATTTGAAAAATTAAAAGAAAAGAAATTTCAGGAATACCAGAAAGCCGTGATGAAGGCAGACGAATTATTTATTGAAGAATTTGTTTCCAACACGACACTGCGGGAGAAAAGGCAGTATAGCTAATCCCTTTTGTCTGTAACTTATTTTTGGTAATCACAGCTTTGGGCTGTTGATTATAAAAAGGACTGCAAAAGCACAGTGCAAAAAGCAGTCCGCAGCATAAAATAAAGGATAGAAGAAAGGAGGGACAAGATGGATGGAGCAGTAAAGATGCCCGGGCCGCAGATACAGGTAAACACGGCGAACCGGGTACAGAGCACACAAAATTCCGATTCCGGGATTGAATTCATCCGGCTGATGCAGGCAAAGAATGACCAGACAAAAACGACCGGTCAGGAAAAGACCCTGCAGAAGACGGAGAACAAGACATCACAGAGCACCAACGACGTAAAAGAAAATCCGACGAATGAAAGCGGTAAGGAACCTGAGATTTCTTCCGACAAGGAAACCATCGAGGAAATTACGGATGCCGAAGAGATGGCACAGCAGGCCGCCATGCAGCAGACCGCAGCGCTTTTAGCAGGCATGATTGCACAAAGTCCTGAGGGGAATGCAGAAGAATCCGTGATGCAGGAAGATGTGGTTTCGGCAGTGGGAGAACTGCTGACGGAAGAAGTTCCTGTGGAAGCTGTCGGAGCAGAGATGGCAGAAGCCGGGCAGGTGCAGACAGATGCACTCGCTGCTATTGCCGAAGCACAGGCGGAGATTAAGACGGAAGTTGTGGCGCAGACCGCTGTTCAGGAAACTGCCGGGAAGCCGGAAGCTGCACAGGCGCAAGACGCACCGACAGAAGCCGTGCAGACAGAAGCCGCACAGCCAAAAGCTGTGGAAGAAACCGTTAAGAATGAAGGTAAGGCGACAGGGGAAAAGGCAGAAAAAGCCGAGGATACCGAAAAGGTAAATGAGCCGGTTCGGAATGTGTCCGGAGAGCAGAAGGCAGAGGAAAAGCCAGAAACCGGAAAGCAGACCGCCCAGGAAGAATTTGCAGGGCAGGGAAGCCGTAAGGCGGAAGAAACCCTAAACCACGCCGCAGAAGGCGAAAACGGACAGGTGCAGGCCGCAGGAGCAGAAAGCTTCAGGGTATTTGGACAGCAGAATCAAAACAGCCTGTTTGGACAGAAGGCAGAAACCGTTTCGATGAAGACCTCACCGGAAACCATTCCGCAGGATTTAGGAAAGATGCTCGGCGCAAAGATGGCTGAGGGGGCAAGAACCCTTACCTTAGAACTTGAACCGGCAAACCTTGGAAAGCTTACGATTCATTTAAGCTATGAAGGTGACCGGGCCGCCGTATCCATTATGGCAACGAACCCGAAGACCTTGGAACTGCTGAACCAGAAGGCTTCTGAGATTGCAGCAATTCTTGAAGAAAAGACCGGACAGGAAACCGTGATTTTCACACAAAAACCGGAAACCAACCAGGAAAACTACGACCGCAATCCCGATGGAAAGAGGGAGCGGGAAGAGCAGGAAGAAAAGCACCAGCAGAATAAAGAAGAACATCAAAGCTTTGATTCCTTTGCACAGCAACTTCGGCTGGGACTGGTTTAAGATTCGTTTTTTTCATCGAAAAGGATAAAAAGACAAGGAAGGGAAACAAGATGGCAGTAGAAGCAGGTTCGATTAGCGGAACTACAGATCCTTATAAGGTCAATACCTATAAGCCGGAGAGCAATGACAAAAATACCATTTCCATGACCGGTTATTTTCAGCTTCTGGCAGCACAGTTACAGAACCAGGATATGACCAATCCCATGGATAACAGCGAGATTATGGCGCAGATGACACAGATGGCGATGGTACAGTCATTGACTGCGATGACAAATGCGGTAGATACTTCAACCTCGGTTACGACGCAGACCTATGCAGGCGGGCTGCTGGGGCAGGAAGTAACGATGGCGGTTGTTAAAGAAAACGAATGGGGAGTGGAAGTTCCGATTGGCGTAAAATATGCAACGGTAGAAAGTGTAGATTTTACCAGCGGTTCTCCGACGATTCGCTTAAAAGATGATCCGAAAACCTATCAGTTAGCGCATGTGGTTGGTATGGGACAGGTGCCTGATCCGTATAATACAAAGGTTGATACGGATGATTCAGAAGAAGATAAGAAGCCGGACGAAACGGAAAAGCCGGGTGAATCTGAAAAACCAGGGGAAACCGACAAAACGGATAAGCCGGAAACACCGGGAACGGGGGATATTGCATAAGGCAATAATGGATAACGGGGGATAACTGTAGCGTAGCAGATAAAAAGATAGCTTTTGGAGAGGAAAAATAATGGATGTAAATGGAGTGTCAAGATATAACCGACAATCCGGCATCCCCGGCCAGAATACTGAGGCGCCTGGAACCGGGGGAAATCAGGCTGAGTTTCACAAACTTCTTCAGGACAGCGCAAAGGTCGGCTTGAATTTTTCCAAACATGCTGCAAAACGTATGAATGAGCGGGGTATTGCCGTTGATAATCAGTTAATGAACGATCTGGAACAGGCCGTGGAAGACGCCAGAAAAAAGGGCGCAAAAGATGTGGCAATTATCGGTTCCAGAGGGGTATTTATCGTAAATGTACCGAATAATATGGTTGTTACGACAATGTCACAAAACGATATGCGAGAAAGAGTATTCACAAATATTGACAGTGCCGTTCTTATGTAAGCGGGACCTCGGATGAGGACGCTGATTTGTTCCGTCAGAAGAACGGGGCGAAGGAACGGAAGAAAGGAATAAAAAACTATGTTAAGATCAATGGATTCAGCAGTTGCAGGGCTTCGTGCCCATCAAAATAAGATGGATGTAATCGGTCATAACCTGGCGAACGTAAATACATTTGGTTTTAAGGCACAGACGTATACGTTTAAGGAAGCGATGTATCAGACGTCTACGGCTTCTACAAATGGTACAGATACTGCTGGTGGTGCTAATGCGGCTCAGTATGGTTATGGTACATTAATGGGAACCATTGGAACAGATATGACTGCCAGTACCCCTTCTTATGTTGGTGGGCTGAATGCAACAATTAATGGAGAAGGGTTTTTCCTGACTTCAAAGGCAAAATCTAAAGATGGTGTGGAGAGGGATGTTGAAGACCTTAAAAATGTTGATATAGAGTGGGAGTATACTCGGGTAGGTCAGTTTTCGGTAGACAGTAAAGGTTTTCTTGTTGATGGTAATGGTAATTTTGTCTATGGCTTTTATCCGGAGAAAGCTTCGGAGAATGCTGGCTTTACTGATGGAAAATTAAACGCAAATGCCAAGTTATTGCCGATACGTATTCCAATCGATGTTGAACAGGAAACCAGTGGAGAAGTAAAAAAACTTATATTCAGTGCCAACACTACTGGCGGCACTGGTACAGCAGACGAAAAGCCGCTTAAAGCTACCAGTATCAGTATTAATAACCTGGGAGAAATTACAGCTACACTTACTAAGGAAGGGTCTGCAGGAACAGGCGGTACTACAGCTACAGAGGATAAAACCTATGCAGGTGTCCATATTGGAACCCTTGCCCTTGTTACTTTCCAGAACCCTGAAGGTTTGACAAAAGCCGGTGAAACTTATTATAAGGCAAATTCAAAGGATAATACTGGTCGTGTGGATGC
>VSOC01000014.1:0-18384 GCA_009774615.1 Lachnospiraceae bacterium | reverse complement strand
AACAGATTAAAAGAAAGACGAGGCTCCTACTCCGAATCTGGAGTAATTCAGGACCCCAAGGATGGAGGAAAGAGTATGATCAGGGTAACACGGTTAAATGGCGAGGTGCTCTATCTAAATATTTTGCAGATAGAATCGATGGAATCCATACCCGAAACAAAGATTAAGATGATGAATGGTGATTACTTTCTTGTAAAGGATTCTGCTGATTCTGTTATTGCGCAGTTGAAAGCGTTTTTCCTCAGCTGTATTGCTGTTGATGGGGGATTGACGAAATAAACTTTTTCAGATATTTTATTTAGGAGGAGAAAGACATGGATGTGTCAACACTCATAGGTTTTATATTAGCCATTGGCTTGTGCGTATGGGGAATCGGCCCCAGTAAGCTGGGAAACTTTGTGGATATGCAGAGTTTGGCGATTGTCGTCGGAGGAACCATAGCAGCAATTGTTGCAAGTTACCCGTTCCGTTTACTGAAGGATGTACCAAAGCATTTCGCAGTACTGGTCAGAGGAAAAAAGTACAATATTCCCAAGCTGGTCGATCAGATGGTTGATCTGGCGATGCTTGCCAGACAGAGCGGGCTTTTGGCGCTGGAAGAAAAAGCGGAGGAGATCAAGGAACCTTTCTTTAAGCAGAGTATTCTGATGATTGTGGATGCGAGCGATGCGGAAAAGGTAAGAGAAATGCTGGAAAAGCAGATGGATGATATGATGGCCAGACATGACGAGGTAGCCGGTATTTACGAGAAGGCTTCTTCCTACGCTCCGGCGTTCGGTATGATTGGTACACTTATCGGTCTGATTAACATGCTGAAGGGTCTGAACTTAGACGGCGGCGGCGGCGCCAGCAGTTTGGGCGAAGATATGTCCGTTGCATTGATTACAACCTTTTACGGCAGTGCTTTTGCCAATATCTTCTGTCAGCCTATAGCAAAGAAGTTAAGAATCCGCCAGGCAGAAGAAGAATTATATTGTACGACGGTAGTTGAAGGAATTATGGGAATTCAGGCAGGAGAAAATCCCCAGTTCCTGCGGGAGCATCTCCTGTCCTGTATGAAACAGTCGCAGCAGAAGAAGCTTCTCTTAAAAGCCCAGAAGGGCGGCGGCGGTGAAGGTGGTGACAAATAATGAGCAGACGGAAAAAAGGCGGCGGCGGAGGCGAAGACTGCGGAAGCTGGATGGATACATATGGCGATATGGTGACGCTGCTTTTGTGCTTCTTTGTAATGCTGTATTCGATGTCGGATATTAACCAGCAGAAATGGGAAATCTTTGTTAAAAGTATCTTCCCCAATGCAGGAGATACCCAGCAGATTGCAATTAATGAAAATATCTCTGAGGGAGAATTTGATGTATCCGGTAATCTGGAGATGGATGTGGATCTGACGCCGGAATCGATGGAAGAACTTTTCCTTGCTCTTGTACAGACGCTCCAGGAAAACGGTATCGACGGCGTATCCGTTTCCCAGGGCGAGGGCTACACCTTTGTTGCTTTTGAAAACCAGGCGTTTTTTAACGGAGATAGTTCGATTCTGACGAGTGAAGCCATAAAAATACTGGATGTCTTCTGTGATATTATCGCGCCGCAGGCGGAGAATATTTCACAGATTGAGATTATGGGCCATACTGCTCAGGCTGACCCGAATAAGCCGAATGATCCGCGAACCGACCGGCTGCTGTCCTCTGCACGTTCTGCAGAGGTGGCTGCCTATATTCAGAATAAGGATATTATTGACCCGAGCAAGCTGGTAGGCATCAGTTACGGGCAGTTCCGTCCGGTAGATACCTTTGAAACCCAGGAGGGCCGTGCAAAGAACCGACGGGTGGAATTCCTGATTGTGGATAAGGGTGCCGATATCAAGAGCATGAATGATTTTTACGATGAGATTTACAGCGGCGATAATGAAGGCGCGGTAACCGGAGGCGATGCGTCTGACAATCCAACCGAAGGGTTTGTACCGGTTGACGGCAGCATGGAGGGAGCAGGAAGTATGATTCCGGAGGCAGACAGTCCTGAAGCGGCGGCAGCGCCGGATATGGCAGCTCCGGAAGTGCCGGCCGAATAAGAATGAGAAAAGGTGGCTTATAACGATGGCAGACGTATTATCCCAAAGTCAGATTGACGCGCTTTTAAAGTCCATGCAGGGTGGCGGCGGCGGTGGGGAAGAACCCCAGGAAGCTAAGCAGGAAGAAAAGGCGGCCAGCGTCAAACAGGAAAAAGAAACGATTAAATACAGTAAATATGATTTTTACAGCCCCAGAAAGTTTACCAAGGATAAGCTGAAAATCCTGACGAGCGTATTTGAAAACTATGCGCGGATTATTACTTCCCGTGTCAATGGTGTGTTCAGGGTAATGACGGACATCACGGTAATGGAAGTTCAGGAGCGGCGTTATTACGAGTTTGTCAACTCTCTTAACGAAAATGATATGGTTACGATGGTGAATACAATTATTCCTAATTATAACCGAAAACTGGTTCCTTTGATGATTTATGTTACGCCCGGTCTGGTGATTACGCTGATTGAACGTATGCTGGGCGGCAGTGAAGAAGTAATTAAGGTTAAGCCCGGCTATCGTTATTCCGATGTGGAAGTTGCTTTGTACCGGAGAATTTTAACCTACCTTATTCAGGCATTAAAGGATGGTTTTTCCAATTATTTGAATATGGATTTTGAAGCCCAGAGGATTGAAGAAAATCCCAGTATGATACAGGATGTAGGTGTTGATGAAACAGTAGCCATTATTCTGCTGAATGTGGATGTGGCCGGACTTGCAGTGGAGAGGATAAGGATTTGTATGCCGGGAAATCTTCTGGAATCCATATTCCAGGTGATTGATACCCGCAAGCATCTGGCGAAGGGTTACGCCTTTGAGGATAACCGGGAAACGATTCTGGAAAATATCCGTCAGTCCCAGCTTCCGATTACCGGACAGCTTGGCACAGTAGCTTTGGACTTAAGCGATATTTACCACTTAAAGGTCGGCGATGTTATCGACATGAATAAGCCCAAGGATAGGGATGTTAAGGTCTTTATCGGAAGGCAGCCCTGGTTTACCGGGAAGATGGGTGTCTATAAGAAGAATGTGGCAATCCAGATCAGTCAGCGGCTCTTTGAGGACGGGGAGTTTACCGATAATTCCTCATTAGAAGAGGCAGCGGCGACGGTGGATGAAGAAAAGCTTGCCGCGTCAGAATAGGAACAATAAAGAAAATATGATTTTTTAGAAAAGAGAGGAAAAGAAAATGGCAAAGATTATGTTGGTTGATGATGCCGCGTTTATGAGGATGATGGTGAAGAATGCCCTGACAAAAAGCGGGTATGATAATTTCGTGGAGGCACAGGACGGTGCAGAAGCTGTAAAGAAGTATGATGAAGAGAAACCGGATATGGTTATCATGGATATCACTATGCCGAATATGGATGGTCTTCAGGCATTAAAGAAAATCCGTGAGAATGATCCCAATGCCAAGGTGGTTATGTGTACCGCCATGGGTCAGGAGGGAATGGTTGTGGATGCGATTAAGTCCGGAGCAAAGGATTTTATCGTAAAGCCGTTTAACGCAGAGCGTATCGTACAGACCGTAAACACGATTTTAGGTCAGTAGTCAGGCAGGAGGAATCAGAATGGCTTTTTTAAGTTCTTTTGACATCAGTGCGTCTGCTTTGAGCGCCCAGCGCATGCGTATGGATATTGCTGCGGAGAATATTGCCAATATCGACACAACCAGAACGGAACGCGGCGGTGCCTATCGAAGGAAAGACATACTGTTTGAAAGTTATGGAGCAGGGTCTTTTCGTGAGGCTCTGCGCACCGCTTCGCAGGGAAAGGGTTTTCCCGGAAGAAATGCAGGTGTGCGGGTTGCGGGAATTATTGAGGATGACCGGGAGATGAAACAGGTTTATAACCCGGGCCATCCGGATGCGGATGAAAGTGGTTTTGTAACTATGCCCAATGTGGATTTGTTAAAGGAAACGGTTGATTCGATGTCAGCTACCCGATCCTATGAAGCAAATGTTACGGCGTTAAACGCCATGAAGCTGATGGCGCAGAAGGCTCTGGACATCGGTAAATAACCTTCGTCCATAAGAAAAATGAGAAAAAGGAGATTGAACAATGGGCGCTAGCAGCTTTAACGAAATGGAACTGGACGCCATAGGGGAAATAATGAACATCAGTCTCGGCGCTTCTGCAACTGCAGTTTCTACTATGCTGAGTACGATTGTAAACATTACTACGCCTATCGCCAGTGTTCTTCGCAAGGATGAGTTTGAATTTAAGCGGCTTGAACCGGCGATTGGTGTGGAAATTGACTATGTAGAAGGTCTGGAAGGCAAAAACATTATGATGTTCCGCCGGGAGGACGTGCGCATTATCGTCAATACAATGATGGGAGAGGAAACCAGTTCCGAGGATTTTGAACTGGACGAACTCCATATCAGCGCAATCTGCGAGGTCATGAACCAGATGATGGGCGCATCCGCTACGGCTCTGTCCGAATTTTTGGGCATGATTGTCAATATATCTACTCCGAAGTCCTTTGAGATAGGGGAACCGGAGGATTTTAAGGATAAGTATTTTACTGATGAAGACGGCATGGTGGTTGTTCGCTTCCGCCTCGAAATCGAGGGCAAGATGGAAAGCGAGTTTATGAATATTATGCCGATAGGTCTGGCAAAGAAGCTTTTAGCTCCGTTTGAGGCTTCGTTAGGGGACAGTGAACCGGCACCTGCGCCGGAACCCGAAAAGCCGCTTGTATCGGAACCCGAACCGGATTCTTCGGGCGGCGGGGCGACGATGTCGCAGGCCGAGATGGACGCGATGTTTGCCGCGATGCGCGGAGAAAGCACACCTGAACCGGCACCGGAACCCGAACCGGCATCTTCCGGAGGCGGAGCAACGATGTCGCAGGCCGAGATGGATGCGATGCTTGCTGCGATGCGCGGGGATTCTCCTGCACCAGCTCCGGAATCAGCACCAACGCCGCCGGCACCGGCTCCACAGCCCGCTGCACCGGCACAGCAGCCAGCAGCACCGATGCCTCCGCAGGGAATGGCACCGGCACAGCAGCCGTACTATCCTTATCCGCCGATGGGTTCCGATCCGATGATGCTTCAGCTTTTAAATCAGATGCAGCAGACGCAGGCGCAGATGATGGAGATGATGAAAAATGTAGGAAAGGCACCAGCACCGGCAGCGCAGCCTGCACAGGGCGGCGGTTCGATTATCCGACCGTTAGAGTCTTCCCAGGTTTACGAGTCTGCGGGAAGCGGAGAAGAGGATAAGACCAACCAGGAGATGCTGATGAAGGTTCCGCTGGAGGTTTCCGTAGAAATCGGAAGAACGAAGCGCCTTGTTCGGGATATCCTGGAATTCACCCAGGGAACACTGGTCGTTCTGGACAAGATGGCCGGAGAGCAGGTGGATTTGTTTGTCAACGGTCAGTGTATTGCCCGGGGCGATATCGTTGTGGTTGAGGATAACTTTGGTATCCGTATTACCGAAATTGTGTCCAGGGAAATAAATCCAGAAAGCTTATAAGATGAATGGTTTGACCTTGTTTCAGGCAGTATTAACAGTAGTGGGTGTTTTCTGTCTTGCCTATTACTGCAGCAGGCTGCTGGGAAAGCAGTGGGGAAAAGCTTCGGTGTCCAAAAATATGCAGGTGGTTGAGCATATCCAGGTGGGACAGAACCAGAAACTTCTTCTCCTGCAGGTGGGCGGGCAGTACTACCTGCTTGGCGTAAGCCAGGCCGGCATCCAGCTTTTAACCCGGCTGGAGGGGGAATTTTCTGCCCCGGAAGCCGTGCTGCCTGGCCCGGAACAGCCGCCCTTTCAGGAACTGCTGAAAAAATACCTGACGCCCCGTCAGAAGAAAGGGGGAGAAGGGGATGAATGACCTTCTGACACAGTTAAACGGCGGGAATGTCCCCGTACTGGATTTAATTTTCTTGCTCACCTTTGCGGCCCTGCTGCCCTCCATCGTGATTATGATGACGTCCTTTACCCGGACGATTATCATCCTTTCCTTTACCCGAAATGCCATGGGTGTTCAGCAGTCGCCGCCGAATATGGTTTTGGTGGGCATCGCTTTATTTTTAACGCTGTATATTATGAGTCCGGTGATTGATCGGATTAATGTGGAAGCTTACCAGCCTTATCTTCGGGAGGAAATCAGCCAGGAAGAGGTTGTGGAGCGGATGGTTGTCCCTCTGAAGGAATTTATGCTGAGGAATACGGAAGTGGATACTTTAGATCACTTTCTTCAGATTTCCGGAACGGAACTTCGGGAAGACCCTATGGATTATCCCCTGACGGTTATTGTGCCTTCGTTTATGACGACGGAGTTAAAGCGCGGGTTTATTGCAGGGTTTTTAATTTACCTTCCGTTCCTTTTAGTGGACATTATTGTTTCCACGACGCTGATGTCCATGGGTATGGTTATGCTGCCCCCGGCGATGGTTTCCATGCCGTTTAAGCTTTTGCTCTTTGTCACGGTAGACGGGTGGGAACTGCTGTTTACCAGCATTGCCACGGTTTACCGGTAGCCTTTGGGTTTAGAGAAAGGAAGGATTCCATGACGGATGTAGAGATTCTTGATATTTTATATTATACGTTCCAGCTTGCCTTAAGGCTTACCATGCCTTTTCTGCTCACCAGTATGATTATCGGTGTAGTGATTGCCATTTTCCAGGCAGCTACGCAGATTAATGAGCAGACGATGACCTTCGTTCCGAAGTTTCTTTCCATCTTAGCGGTTATGGGGTTCTTGGGCAGTACGATTTTAGCCACGCTTCAGGATTTTGTCCGTCAGATGGTGGGAATGATGGGAGGCTGACTTCATGTTTATCCTGTTTGCCCTGGTATTTATGCGGATGAGCGGAGCGATTCTGTTCAATCCCCTTTTGGGGAGAACGAACTATCCCCGTCCGGCAAAGGGAGCGCTGATTTTTGCGCTCAGCCTGCTTTTGTATCTGGGGGTGGACGGGCAGCTTACACATGAGCCTTCCTCGATGCTGGAGTTTGGCTTTATGCTGATGAAAGAACTGATGGTGGGGTTTGCTCTGGGCTTTTCCATGGAACTTGCCTATGCCGTGATTCGGTTTGCTTCGGCGATTATGGACTATACGATGGGCTTATCCATGGCCCAGGTTTACGATCCGCAGTACAATACCCAGATGACGATCACTTCGGGTATTTACTATGCACTTTTATCTCTGCTTTTTTTAACCACGAACGGGCATCTTCGGATGATTGGGCTGTTTTACACCTCGGCCCGCTTAATTCCCTTCGGCGAGGTTGCGCTAAAGGCAGAACTTTATCAGCTTATGCTGGAAATTTTTAAGGCAAATATTGCCCTGGGCCTTCAGCTTGCCTTTCCCCTGATTGCCATGGAACTGGTGACGGAGGCTGCCATAGGAATCCTTATGCGGATGATTCCGCAGATTAATGTGTTTGCCGTGAACTTTCAGGTGAAGATTATCGTCGGCCTGATGATGATGGTGCTTTTATTCAGCCCCATGGCAGACAAAATGTATGTAATTATGGATAATACCTTTATCTATATGGAACAGCTTCTGCAGTTGATGCAGCCATAGGCGGTTCATAGAGAATAAAGGAGCAAGGATAAAATAACGGCGCAGGCTGATGAAAGGAAGTGGTGAGCTTGGCAGAGTCAAACGGACAGGAGAAGACCGAGAAACCAACCGGTAAACGGCGGCGTGAAGCCCGTCAGGACGGTAACCTGTTCCAAAGTAAAGATGTGGCGACGGTCGTTATGCTGTTCGGCGTATTTTATATGCTTCGCCGTATGCTTCCCTACATCTACCGGACAGTGCGGGATGTGATGATTCACTATTTTTCCGCAGTAGGCAGAGTCGAGCCTTTTTCGGAATCCCCCAATATCTATGTGGATATGGTGGCAGCGGCGTTAAAGTGTTCTCTGCCCATACTTTTAACCTCTGTGGCTCTGGGAATTATCTCCCACGGTGTCCAGACACGCTTTAATCTGACCTTTAAGCCTCTGCGCCCAAAGTTCAGTAAGCTGAACCCCATATCTGGGCTAAAAAAGCTCTTTGGCCTGAAAAAGCTGGTGGATTTGGCAAAAAATCTGATTAAAATAGCATTGCTGATGGCTCTTTTATATAACCTGTTAAAGAAGGATATTATGGAAATCAGCAGAATGTTCAATATGCAGGTTTTTGCATCCACTGCCCGAACCCTGGAGCTGGTCTATAGCCTGGTTCTTAGGGTCTGTCTTGCTTTTGCTGTTGTGGCGTTTTTTGATTTTATCTACCAGCGATGGGATTATGAAAATAATCTGAAGATGACCAAACAGGAAGTTAAAGATGAATATAAAAACACTGAGGGAAATCCGGAAATCAAGGGCAGAATCCGTAATGTCCAGCGTCAGATGGCGATGAGCCGGATGATGCAGAAGGTTCCCCAGGCAGATGTTATTATAAGAAACCCCACGCATTTTGCCGTGGCCCTGCGCTATGATCCGCATAAGGACGGAGCGCCGCTGGTTCTGGCCAAAGGGCAGGATGCCGTCGCCTTTCGCATTATCAAGATTGGCGAGGAGCATGGGGTACATGTAATTGAAAACCGGCCGCTGGCCAGGGCATTGTATGCCGCCTGTGAGATTGACCGGGAGATCCCGGCGGAGTTTTACGGGGCCGTGGCGGAAATCCTTGTATATATCTACAAGGTAAGCAACCGGGAAGATATGTTCCAGTAGGAGTCTTTCATGAAAAAGTTACTGAGTTATTCTATCGTACTATTTGTACTTACCATCGTTCTGCTGTTGATTATCCCTCTTCCGGCAGCGTTTGTGGACGTGGCAATTATTCTGAATATGTCCCTTTCCATGATGATTTTAATTATCACCATGACTATCCGGGACGCTTTGGAGTTTTCCATTTTCCCGTCCCTGCTGCTGATTACCACTTTGTTTCGTCTGGGAATCAATGTATCGACAACCAGAAATATCCTGACCAATTCCGGTTCCTCCGGTCAGATTATTAAGGCTTTTGGTGATTTCATCCTTCAGGGAAATGTTGTCGTCGGTATTATCATCTACATGATTATCGTCCTGATGCAGTTTATTGTTATTACCAAGGGTGCGGAGCGTGTATCGGAGGTAGCTGCACGTTTTACCCTGGATGCCATGCCCGGTAAACAGATGGCGATTGACGCCGACTTAAACTCTGGTCTGATCGATGAACAGCAGGCAAAGATGCGGCGGGAAAAAATTCAGCGGGAAGCCGACTTCTACGGTTCCATGGATGGTGCGACGAAGATTGTCAAGGGCGATTCGGTGATGTCATTGATTACAACGGCCATCAATCTTATCGGCGGAAGTATTATCGGTATTATCCAGTCCGGCGACACGATAGGCAATGTATTAAACACCTATTCCATTGCTACGGTCGGTGACGGTCTGGTCGGACAGATCCCTTCGCTTCTGATTTCGGTAGCTACGGGTATGATTGTTACCCGTGCCGTTTCCGAAGGAAGCTTGAATGACGATATTTCCAAGCAGTTTATGGCTCAGCCTGTAGCGATTATGATCAGCGGTATCGTTATCGCGGTGCTGGCGGTTATCCCCGGTATGCCGGTGGTTTCCCTGTTAATTGTTTCGGTATTCTTAGTTGCCGGCGGATATTTCCTTGCCCGCAGGCTTCGCGAAGAACCTGCACTTGCAGCCGCAGGTGCCCTGGCGGGAGGCGGAACCCTAAGAAGCTTTTCCGGCGCTCCGGAAACCGAAATGGGCGATATGCCGTCCGAACAGGAACAGCCTGCTCCGGTCAGCGAGGAAGAGTACTTTAAGGATGTCAACAATGTCTATAACCTGCTCTCCGTGGAAGCGATCGAGATGGAATTTGGCTACAGCCTGATTCCTCTGGTGGATGAATCCGTGGGCGGGCGTCTGATTAACCGGATTATTATTTTTAGAAGACAGTACGCACAGGACATGGGATTTGTCATCCCCTCGATTCGCCTAAGGGACAGTTCGGGCTTGAATACAAACCAATATTGTATTAAAATAAAGGGTGAGGAAGTGGCAAAGGGTGAAATTTTAACCGATTACTTCCTTGCACTCGAACCGGAGAATCCGGAAAAGGAAATCGACGGAATCGAAACCATCGAGCCGGCCTACGGTATTCCCAGCCGCTGGATACGTCCGGAGGATCGGGAACTGGCAGAGATTTACGGCTATACGGTTATCGACCCGCTTTCCGTTCTGGTTACGCATCTGTCGGAGGTTATCAAGCAGCATGTGCATGAACTGATAACCAGACAGGAAGTGATTCACTTAATTGAGAATACGAAGAAGACATCGCCGGAGCTGATTGACGAGGCCTTCCCGAATTTTATTTCCTACAGTTTATTCCAGAAGATCTTAACCAGCCTCTTAAAAGAGAATGTGCCGATCAAGGATCTGGAAACCATTATCGAATCGGTGCTGGAAACCATATCCGATACAGGACTGCCGATTAAGGATGTGGACGGCCTGATTGAAAATATCCGTACCGCATTAAAGCGTACCATCACCAGGATGTACTGCGAGGACGGCAGTATGAAGGTTATCACGCTGGATTCGGAATTAGAGCGGACGATGGTAGGCTGTCTGTCGAAGAATGACCGGGGATATTATCTGGCACTCAGTCCGGATATTCTCCAGAGTCTGATTAACCAGATTACGGTGCAGCTGAAGAAGTTTAACAGCATTGCACAGAGCCCGGTGATTCTGACCTCGCAGGTTATGCGTGTTCATTTCTACCGGCTGATTGACCAGTTTTATCCGAATGTGCGGGTTCTCTCGTTTAACGAGATTTCCAATAACGTGCAGATTCAGTCCATCGGCAGTTTAACTCTTGAGCAGCCGTCAAGAAAGGGCGCTTAAGGAATGCCATAGTGCTGTTTTCTATGAACAGCAGTAGGGCAACCGGGCCTAAGGGGGTGGCAGAAGATGGTTCCGGCAGATTATTTAGAAGAAAAGACCAACGAAGAGCTTTTAGCTCTGTACATGGCCGAAGGTCAGCTGGAAGTCAAGCAGGCTTTGGTGATGCGCTATCTTTACATTGTAAGAACCATTGCCCTGCAGATGCGCAATGTCTATGCAGGCAGCCTCCAGATGGAGGATATTATTAATGAAGGCGTAATTGCCATCATGAAAAGTATTGACAGATATGACCCGGAGCGCGATAATAAATTTGAAACCTTTGTATCCAGGCGTATCCGCGGAATGATTATCGATCTTGTCCGCAAGAATGACTGGATGCCCAGAGATTTCCGCAAGCAGGTGAAGGCTGTGGAAGAGGCGCAGACCGCCCTGAACCGCAAGCTGGGGCGTCAGCCCTCGGACGAGGAAACCTCGCAGGCCCTGGGCATGGATATTCGGAAATACCGGAAACTCCAGCGGATGAGCATTATGATGAATGTGCTCTCTTTGGATATGATTACCGAGGACGACGGGGAACACCAGTCCATCCAGCTCTCGGCAAATGATGTGGAGTCGCAGCCGGAGAGGGCTTTCTTAAAAGGAGAGTCCCGTCAGATTCTGGCAGAAGCTGTGGAGAGTTTAAAAGAAAAGGAAAAGATGGTGATTTCCCTCTACTATGTCGAAGAGTTAAATATGGGCCAGATTGCCCAGGTTTTAAACGTAAGCGAACCCAGGGTATCCCAAATCCACAGCTCGGCCATCAAAAAGCTTAAAGCTTATATGAGTGCGTATTAAGATTTTAATTTATAGAAAGAAGAAAGGAAAGAACAGGCATGTATCAGGGATTTTATAACCTAACTTCCGGTATGCTGACCCAGAGCCGGAACCTGAATGTTATCAGTAATAACATGGTCAATATTCAGACCGCCGGTTACAAGCGGGATAAGATGGTCAGCACCACATTCCAGGAAGAGATGCTTTACCGGACAGGGAAGAGATATAAGGAGAATCCGGAGCCGATGGCAACGACTTCCAAGATCCGCACGGCAGACAGAACCTATGTCAACCATGAGCAGGGGAGTTTTGAATCGACCGAGGGGATTTATGATTTTGCCCTTGCCGGGAGCGGATATTTCTGCATTGATACGGCAAGGGGAATCCGCTATACCCGCAACGGTTCCTTCAGTGTGGATGACGAGGGATTTCTTACCTTGAACGGCATGGGCAGGGTGCAGGGCACGGACGGTCAGCCGATTCGTATTGAAAACGAAGACTTTACCGTGGATGAGCGGGGAGTTATCAGCGTTTCTCAGGACCTCGGTGAGGATGGGAACGAAGCAGGGATGCGTCAGATCGGTGCACTCAGGGTTGTGGATTTTGCCGATTACGAGCAGCTCCACAAGGAAGATTACGGAATGTTTTCAACGAACCAGGCAGCCCAGGAAGTGGAAAATCCGGAAATTATATGGAAATCTCTGGAAAGATCCAATGTGGATATGGTGGAGGAAATGACGAATATGATGTCCTCCCAGAGAGCATTGCAAAGTGCCGCACAGGTATTGAAAATGTATGACCAGATTATGAGCAAGGCGTCTACGGACGTCGGCAGATTATAAGGAGGCAGTCCATGTACCAGTCCTTTTACACCGGCGCATTAGGCGCAGGAACCTGTATGGCAAAGATGAGTATTCTTTCCAACAATCTTGCCAATATTAACAATAACGGTTTTAAACCGAAAACAGCCGCATTTACCGATCTTCTTCAGTTTAATTTAAACGACTCGGAGAATGCGACCACGGAACTGCAGGCAGGCAACGGCGTGCGTATGCAGAGAACCTATACGAATTTTGACACTACCTCTTTTCGGAATACGAACAGTGACTTAGACTACGCTATCCATCAGCCGAATCAGTTTTTTATGGTGCAGAATCCGACGACGGGTGAAATTACCTACACCAGAACCGGGCATTTCTACCGGAGCGAGCGGGCGGACGGCTTTTACCTGGCTACGGATGCCGGAAAGCTGGTTTTAGATCAGAACGGCCAGCCCATCCGTCTTCGTGACCCGAAGGAAATAGCAGAAAGCCAGGAGGATCAGGAAAACCAGGATTTGACGCTTATTGAGGATGATGAGCAGAAAGTCAGCCTGTACACCTTCACCCATCCCAGCCGCCTTCTCAGCGTAGGTGACAATGAGTTTGCCCCTCCGGAGGGAATGGCACCTATCCTGGTGGAAAACCCCGAGATAACACAGGGGGCGGTAGAAAGTTCAGGGACAGACCTGGCAAAAGAAATGACACGGATCATCGAATGTCAGCGGGCTTACAGCTATGCACTGCGTATGGTTACAACTTCGGATGAGATTGAGTCAACGATTAACAGCCTGCGAGGATAAGGACATCGAAGGAAGGTAAGGTGAGAGTTTGCGATGAGACTTAAAAGTTATGGAGATATGAATCTTCTGGATCTGGATGTAATGAAGGAAATCAGCAGTATCGGCACGAGCCATGCGGCGACTTCCCTTTCAAAGCTTTTGCAGAAGGAAGTAAGGATTACCATTCCTGAGGTAAATATTTTAAGCTATGACGAAACGGTCGATAAAATCGGTCAGATCGAGGAGCTGGTAGCGGCTACCCTGGTGCAGATGTCGAATGAAGTCAACGGTCTTATGCTGTTCATCTTTAAGATGGATCTGGCAAATGCCGTTCTGGGAAAGCTGTTAAACCGGCATTATACATCGTTTGAAGAAATGGACGAGATGGACTATTCTGCACTGGAAGAAATCGGAAATATTATCATCTGTTCCTATGTCAATGCATTTACCCAGTTAGTCGGTGTGGAGATTGACTTATCCGTGCCAAGTTCCACCATCAATATGCTTGGCGGAATCTTAACGGTTCCCATTGCGGAATACGGCTATGAAACCGATAAACTGATGTACATAAACGCAGAGTTTATTATGGATGGAGAAAAACTTACGGACGGGCTGCTCATGCTCCCGGATATTGCATCGCTTAACAGAATCTTAGAGAAACTAGGTATTTCATAATGGCAGATAAGGATTTAAAAGTAGGTATCGGTGATATGAAGTTTACCAGGGGGTCCGGGGTTGTGATTACCTATGCCCTTGGTTCCTGTATTGGAATTACATTTTATGACCCTTTTTTGAAACTGGGTGCACTGTTGCACATTATGCTCCCGAATAAGACAGATCCAAATGATCCTAAAGTTTTTAAATATGCGGACAGCGGGATACGAGAAACCGTGCGGAAGCTCTCCGCTTTCGGTATGGTAAAGAGCAGGACGGTGGTAAAGATAGCCGGCGGAGCTAAGATGTTTGACGTCAAGGGAAATTCGGACTTTGGAAACATCGGGCAAAGGAATGCGGCGATGGTAAAGAAGATTTTAATGGAAGAACGACTGCGTATTTCCGCGGAAGATACCGGCGGGACATATGCAAGGACGATGCTTATCGACGTAGCTACCGGGAATGTAGCCGTCCGCACGGTAGGGAAGCCGGAAAAGCATCTCTAAAAAGAATTCATGCAGCTGCGCATGAGGATGTATGTACATGCAGGCGCATAAAGGTTTAGATAAGGAAGGAGAGGAAAATCGTGGACAAAGAAAAAGAGGGTATCCTTCTTGAGTCAGGTACAAATGAAATTGAAATCATGAAGTTTACGATTCAGGGAGAGTTTTACGGAATTAATGTAGCCAAGGTAAAAGAAATTATGATGGCAGACAAGGTGAAAATCATGCCCCATGCCCATCCTGCAGTAGAAGGAATCTTTAAACCCAGAGATGTCCTGATTACGGTAATTGACCTTGGATTTTATCTGACCGGTGATCGTCTGGAGCACAAAGCCAGAGATTTGTTTATTGTCACAAACTTTAATAAGATGACAGTAGCTTTCCGGGTACAGAGCATCGAAGGCATCAGCCGGATTTCCTGGAGGGATATTCAGAAGCCGGATAAGACCTTAACGCACGGGGATGAAGGCGTAGCAACCGGTATTGCCCAGTGCGCAGAGGAACTGGTGACGATTCTTGACTTTGAAAAGATTGTGGCAGAGATTGCACCGGAAACCACGATTCAAATTTCCGAAGTGGAAGAAATGGGTGATCGGCCGATCTGCGATAATCCGCTGGTCATTGCCGAAGACTCCATCCTTCTGCAGAAAATGATTGATGATTCCCTGCAGCGGGCAGGATTTACCAATGTTAAAAACTTTAATAACGGTAAAGAAGCCTGGGATTACCTTGCCTCTGTGCGCAGCGATTCGGATCTGTACGATAAGGTAAATCTGGTGATTACCGATATTGAGATGCCGGAGATGGACGGTCACAGACTGACAAAGCTTATTAAGGAAGATTCCCGTTTAAAGGTTCTTCCGGTAGTTATTTTCTCCTCATTGATTAATGAGCAGATGAGGATTAAGGGGGAAGAACTGGGTGCAGACGAACAGCTGACAAAACCGGAAATCGGAAATTTGGTTCATGTCATTGACCGTCTTTTAGAGCGGTTTATGGAACAGACGAAAAAAGTTTGAGGAAGCTGTAGGCAGTAGTTTATTGGAAGGGCAGGCTGTTTGGGAGCCTGCTTTTCTGGTTTACCGTAAAAGTTTACCGTCGAATTAGGCGGTTTAAGTTCAGGTATTTCAAATGCGCCATAGAAAGCAAATCTTCTTTTTGGCGCATCGGATGGGAATAGGAAGCTGTGTTGTTGTGAAAGAACTTTGCCGGAGATAAGGAGGAATGTTGGCTTGAAAAAAATAGCTGGAATACTTGTCGGAGTGATTGCTCTGGGGAGCTTATGCATGCCTGTTTTTGGCGATGAATGGGATTTATCGGAGGATGGGCAGTACTGGCAGTACTATGGTTATCAGGATGAACCGCTTAAAGATGAATGGATTGAAGATAAGGGAAAAACTTATTATGTAGATCAAAACGGGAACATGAAAACCGGATGGGTGACAAACAGCAATGACGGAAAACGGTATTATATGGGGGAAGACGGGGCTATGGTGAAAAATGCCTTTACCCCGGATGACCGCTATGTAGGGCCGGAGGGCGCGACCGTGGAAAAATATGATACCTACCGGAAAGCCGTAAAGGCAGAGATCAACAAGGCGGCCCGGCAGGGAAGGAGCGGAAGAAGTTCGGCGGGCGGAAAGACTTCTGCAAATACAGACGTCCAGGAAAAGGTTATGCAGCCTTATTTTCTGCTGGCGGACTTAAATCGGGATAATTATAAGGATCTTGTGGTTATGTATGCCTATGAACCGGAAGCGGCGGAGAGTCAGGGGGCAGCCGGGCAGGATACAAACGGGCAGGCACAGTCGGGGCAGGCGCTGACACGGCAGAGTACAGCGGGGCAGGTTTTGGGAGAGAACCCGACCATCCCGCCGGCAGGGCCTGTGAGCGGAAACCTGGTGGAAATTGTGGTCTGGAATCCGGAGGAAGAAACCTTCCAATTAGCAGCGGAGTTTGATGAAACCGGTGAAGGAGAGTACAGCACCCTTTATATCGATCCGAACGGTGAGGGAATTTGGCTGGAAATTACGGAGAATGAGGAAAGTGTTCGGCTTTTTCAGATGGAGGTAGATACGGCGCGGTTTAAAGGTGAACATAGTTTTTCCATGGAACTGGATGACTGGGGCGGGGCGGAATACTTTATTGACGGAAGCGCCGAAGAGAAATCTGTCTGGGACGAAGAACTGTATCGTGCGAGGCTGCACCGGGGAAGCCTTCCCTTATCCGGGTATCTTTTGGTCAATGACGAAAATATGAAAAAAGAAATTGACCGGGAACTTTTGGAGGGAGATTTGTACCTTTGGGAGTAGTGGGGGAAGATGGGCAAAGAATACCAGAAGGGATAAAAAGCATTGAATAAACAGGCAATTATCGTTGTAAGCTTTGGAACGAGTTATAAGGAGAGCCGAAAGGCTGCGATTGAAGCGATTGAACGGACGATTGCAGAGGCATTTCCGGGATTTGCGCAGTATCGTGCATTTACCAGCAAAACGATTATTGAAAAGCTGAAACAGCGGGACGGATTGGAAATTGACAGTGTAGAGAAGGCATTAGAGAGAGCCGGGGAAGATGGAGTGAAGCGCCTGGTGGTGCAGCCTACGCATTTCATGGATGGTTTTGAATATGGTAAGGTGAAAAAAATCGTGGAGGCGTATCAGGACCGGTTTGTAAAATTGGTTCTTGCAAAGCCTTTACTGGCGGATGCAGAGGATTATCAGGCAGTGGCAAAGGTTGTTGTGGATATTATATCATCCTATTGCGGCGGTTGGGATGATGGGGAAACGGCAGTTTGTCTGATGGGACATGGCACAGAGGCGGCGGCCAACCAGGTTTATCTGCGGCTTCAGGAGGAGCTTAGAAGGACGGACGCCGGGATGCAGGGAAAAAATAAACCGTGTCGTTATTTTATCGGAACCGTGGAGGCAAAGCCGACGATTAAGGATGTTATGGCAGAAATGGCAAAGCATGGCTCGTACCGCAGAGTTGTACTGGAGCCATTGATGGTTGTATCCGGCGATCATGCCAATCATGATATGGCCGGGGAAGATGAAAATTCTTGGAAAAGCATTTTTAAGGCAGAGGGTTACTCGGTGGAATGTATTCTTAAAGGGCTGGGTGAATTTCCGGCAATCCGGGATATTTATGCAGATCATGTGCGGGCGGCGATAGAAGAGTTGTTAAAATGAAGAAAAGACCATAGCAAGAGGTAGTTCATTGCTTAATGGTCTTTTTGCTTTCTTAGGAAATGACGTTCGATAAAGCATGATATCGAAATATGAAGAATCACACCCGAATATCAAGAATCACACCCGAATATCAAGATTCTCCCCCAACCCGGGAATGGCAACAGCTTCCATCATTTCATTTAATGCTTCACCGGCAATCTCTGCGGAATCAAGAACCTTGGACAGCATGGCGACTTCCAGACCGGTATTGATGCTGCTGGTAGACATGGAAACAGATAATCCTGAAATATCCATAATGAGCACCTCCTTTTATTTTACATCTTATGCTGAAAATTATAGCAAAAACCGGAAAAAAATGCAAGCCGTGAACAGGAATAAAAACACATCCCTTTGATTACTTCTCCTGCTATCTTTGCCGCCGCTGCCTGCTCCAATTCTACCTAAATCAAAGCAGTTTTTCATACATCGCATATTCCTCTTCGGGAATTTGAAGAGCGTTCATTGCTTGTTCGACAGTAAAGCCTACCGTTTTCATTAAGCTGCGTATAGATAAAACTTTTTCTTCTTTCCGTGTTTCAGCTTTAACTTCTTCTTTGACTTCGGCTTTAACTTCTTCTTTGACTTCGGCTTTAACTTCTTCTTTGACTTCGGCTTTGACCTCTTCTCTGACTTCTTCGATGAGTTCCTCTCTCATTTCTGCTCTAATTTCTAC
>VSOC01000139.1 GCA_009774615.1 Lachnospiraceae bacterium | reverse complement strand
GATATAATTTCCGACAAGCAGAATAGGGGGCACCATTAATTTCCTTCATCCCCCGATATAAATAATGCTCTAGAATCTTTCGGCCACTAAAAACTTCTATCTTTTCATCTGTACTTAGAACATTATCGTCTTTGCTTTTTACTTGAGAAACCATAATATCTGCTATTTCGGCATTATTAGTTACAGCCAGATTTAACATATATTCATAACAATCCTGTGTAACCCAATCATCGCTATCCAAAAAAGCAATATACTCACCATTGGCAACTTCAATTCCAGCATTTCTAGCTGAACTTAATCCTCCGTTTTTCTTATTAATTAAGATAATATTTTTATATTTTTCTTGTAATTTTTTACATATTTCAAAACTTTTATCCATCGATCCATCATTAACAAGAATAATCTCAATATTCCTATATGTTTGTTGTATTAATGATTTTACACATCGTTCCAAATATTTTTCTGTATTATACACGGGCACAATAACACTGATTAACGTATTCATAAACAATATTCCTCCTGATTACCAAGAAGAAAATTTGAATATTTAAGGACTAAACAATCCTTTATTTTCTTTCATTTCTTCTGGTATAGCTACCATATATAAACCACGATGTCCTTCAAATACACTGTCAAAGCAAATTTTATCTCCTGCATGATTCCACCTTGGATGAAGATCACAACGAGTATCATTATCATATTGAAATGGTGCAAATACCCTTGCTATAATATTCACTTCATTTTTTCTCTCATTTATACCATCCATAAGTTTTATCTCAGCTATACGGGTACGATTAGGATAAGTATCGGTAACAATCCATTTTCCATCTGGGCTATAACTTGGATGTCCATCATTACTAAGCTGTGGCCAACAATGAATAAATGTATCTGTCTTATCCTTCATTAAATAATACCCTGGGCCACTATGCTTTTTATTTTCAAATGCAAGAATCGCACGATTATTTTTCCAAAAACAATGGCTTACCATATCATCATCAGAAAGCACATACATATCTGAACCATCTATATTACACGTAATAAGACGAGTATATTTTCTTTGCCCTGTAAACCATCGATAAAGCACCATGAATCTCCTGCCATTTGGACTAAGCATAAGATGATTGACTTTATGAACAGAATCTATTCTTTGCATTTCAGGACGTGGCTGAAAATCTGCAAAATCTTTATAGGTAAGAAGAGGCTTTACTTCTCCATCCTCCAAATTTATCTTCCATATAGCTACAGCATCAGGAAGTGACACATTCTTTGTTTTTTCGGGAACATTATAATAACCGTAACCAGGACGTAAGTTATATAAACGTGAAAAGTCTAATGTAAGCGCAGTTTTACCATTAGCAGCAACCGTATACACCGGAGCAGGTATAATCCTCTCTTTACCACTTTTTATTTCCAGGATAACTGCTACATATCGTCCATCCCGATAATCATTATAAAGAATATGAGAAGAATAATCTGGTCCTAACCATTGAAGCATACAGGACTGCTGAACATTCCATGCTCTGGTTTCAGCAAGTTTTTTTACTCTCTCCGGATCAGATTCTACTTTTGTTGTATCAATCAGTAATATATCTGCTTTTTCTTTCGGACTGACATCTGACCACGTATTCTTTGCCCTCATACAAAGTATATAACGACTTGTAATATCCCAAGGTGATTTATCATAATAACCAAAAAAATATTCATGACTAGCATCATTTGGAGAAATACGTACAATATTTCCTTCCGACTTTATCTTTGGTGAGATTGCATACATACTTACCTGATATGCACGTTTTACTATTTTTTTAATTGCAGGATATTTATTTAACTGGTAATTTATTTTCTGTTCAAAGCGCATAGCACTCTCCATTGTGCATTTTAATCAAACCTTTTATAATCATATAGAATAATCCTATTTCATTTTTCGCAACAACTTCTTATAAACCATATTCTGCATCTTCACAGGCATCAAATATACTGCTGTCTGTGCAGCGGCAACTAAAATATAATCAGCAAAACTGGAATACCCCATTTTCCAAAATCTTCTGATTACAGAAATATAACTCCAACTATTCTGCCAGCTTTTTCTTCTCCTGGCCAGTTCATCAGAACTTCTAAACCAAAGAAGCGCCTCATCAATATTTTCTGCCTTATAACCCTTAAACAGCATTCTTCCAAATAAATCCACATCTTGGTTTCTTTTCAAATCCGCATATGCACCATTCTTAAGAACCGCTGTCTTACTATACATAACAACAGGATGATTGAAAGCTGACCGCCTTTTCGCATATTCATAAATTTCCTCAAAGGATAATGGCACTATTCTCTGAAAAACTACATGAGAAAAATCGCCAATAAATTCATCAATATGTGCACCAACAATAGCCAAATAAGGTTTTTGAGCAAAACGCTCTAATTGTTTTTCACAACGTTCTGGCTTAGATATATCGTCGGTATCCATTCTAGCAACAAGTTCGTTCCTACATTCGTTCAACCCATGATTTAAAGCCAACCCAAGCCCCTTATTTGTTTCATTCACAATAATGTGAAGATATTTCTTATATTCTTCAATTACTGCATATAAGGCATCAGTTAATCTCCCATCCTCTACCAAAACAATTTCATCAGGAGGAACCGTCTGCTTTAACATAGAATCTAAAGCCATTCGCAAATATTCCGGCTTTTCTTTTTTGTATACTGACATTAAAACACTGTATTTCTGTTGCTCTGCAGAACTTTTAACCGCATTAATCCGAACTACATCATCTATCGCATTTTTACCTTTAAGTATCATTTTTGCCGCAAGGTTTTTATTTTCATATTCTGCTTTATCAATTTTTCTTCTCCTCAGAAGATAGTCCCCAAAATCCTCAGCTGTAACCATCTCACCTTCGGTAATACCTTCTTTTTTAATAAAAGCCTTCACTACAGTTTTGCCTATAATTCGTATATCTTCAAAGAAACTAATTTTATCTATATATCTGAGATCCAAGTTAATTTTTTCTTCCCAGTCAAGATTATTTCGTCCGTTAATCTGAGCTAATCCACTTAATCCTGGTTTTGCTGTATGTCTTTTTCTCTGCTCTTTACTCATGAACGTTAAATCTCTTACAAGCTGCGGACGTGGGCCAATAACAGACATTGTTCCATTCAAAATATTCCAAGCTTCCGGCAATTCATCCAGGCTGGTGTTTCTCAGCCATTTTCCAAAATCTGTAAGTCTTTCTTCATCAGGAAGCAATTCACCGTCTTCACCCCTTTTATTTGTCATTGTCCGAAACTTATACATCTTAAATATTGTTTCTCGGCCATTTGAATCAACCAAACCAGGACGATCCTGAACAAAAAATACAGGACTTCCCAGTTTCAATTTAACAAGAACAGCTACTCCTAAATAAAGAGGAAAAAACAAAACCACAGCACTCAATGCACAAATTACATCTACACATCGCTTAATATATTTCTCATAAAATCCCATCCTTCTAACAGGAATTGATTCTATTACTTCTGTTTTATATGTAGTTTTTTGTGCTGTTTTTTTTGACATATATGTAATTGTAGCAAGTACGACTATAGTACCTGCCAATAGTAATCCTGTTCTTTTCTTTTTATTCACGGAATTTACTCCTTACGCAAAACAACGTTTAATGATTTCAATAATATTCTCTTGCTGCTCAGGTGTCATTTTATTATCACTTGGCAAACAAAGTCCTCTCTCAAAAATATCTGCCCCAACATCAACAAATGTGCTATGAATATAAGCATTTGTTCTTGCTCTTCCATTTCCATCCCTAGTAACAAATCCATTCATTCGGTAGATTGGCTGCATATGCATCGGCTTCCAAATCGGACGACCTTCTGCATTGATAGAAACAAGTGCTTCCAGAATTTCTGTTGGACAACTCTTTCCATGTTCAGAAGTATACAAAACATCCTTTTCTCCTCTAACTTGTCTGCACATTGCTGCTTTATCAATCAATAAACAACTTAGCCAGTAGTTTGGCTCACATTCCTTGGGAATCGGATTCATACTTACCGGCAGATCTTTAAAGTTTTCTTTATATTTATAATAGATAGCCTTCTTCTGCCGAATATGTTCTTCCAGATAAGGAAGTTGCCCCCTTACCACACCTGCGTTTATATTACTCATGCGGTAGTTATATCCAAGTTCTTCATGCTGATACCATGGAGCATTTTCCCTGGCTTGTGTAGACCATTTACGAACCTTATCTGCATCCTCTTTTGCATTGGTCAAAAACATTCCTCCAGATGTACCTGTACAAATTTTATTACCATTAAAACTAATACAGGCATAATCTCCATAACCTCCTGTCTGCCCGCTTTTATAGGCAGCACCAAAAGACTCCGCAGCATCTTCTACAATTAAGGCTCCATGCTTATCTGCAACTCTTCTGATTTCGTCAATTTTTCCGGGAGTACCATAAAGATGTGCAATTACAATGATTTTCACATCCGGATAAATTTCAAAAGCTTTTTCCAGGGAAGCCGGGTCCATATTCCAGGAATCATACTCTGTATCAATAAATACCGGAATTCCGCCCTCATACACCACTGGATTTACCGTTGCATCAAAAGTCATATCCGAGCAAAATACTCTTCGCCCATGGAGTGCACCTTTTCCCAACACCGTATTGCCGTAAACTTTCTCTCCGGCCAATTTCACTGCAAGATGAAGCGCAGCCGTTCCTGATGACAATGCAACTGCATATTTACAACCAATCTTTTCTGCCGTCATGTGTTCTGCTTCATTAATATTCTCACCCACAGTAGACATCCAGTTAGTTTCAAATGCCTCTTTCATATACTTCAATTCCTCTCCGTGCATTGTTGGCGAGGAAAGCCATACTTTCGATTTTAATGGAATAATCGTCTGTTCTTTATTAAACATTTTTCCTAACTTCCTCTATATCTGATTTTCTGTATCAACATCTCTTTTCATTGAATTGATTACGCAATCTTTTTATTTGATACGTTGGCACAATCCTCTTCACTTCTTCCCGTATCGCCTCTGAATCCAAATTTGCCACTTCATACAGCTTGTCCAACTGTTTACGGAATTCGTCCATATCAAACTCTATCGGCTTGCCAATATGAATCAGCTTATTCGGTGTATCCTGAAGTCCTTCTTCTTCCATCAAAAGTTCTTCATACAATTTCTCCCCTGGTCTTAATCCGGAAAATGTAATTGGAATATCTTCTCCCGGCTTATACCCGGAAAGCCTTATCAGATTCTTCGCTAAATCCAAAATCTTCACCGGCTCCCCCATATCCAGCACAAAAATTTCCCCGCCCTTTGCATATACACCTGCCTGCAATACCAGTGATACGGCTTCGGGAATGGTCATAAAATACCGGATAATATCCGGATGTGTCACCGTCACCGGCCCGCCCTGTTCAATCTGCTTTTTAAACAACGGAATCACTGACCCATTGCTCCCCAGCACATTGCCAAACCGTACTGCTACAAAATCCGTCTTTGATTTTGCATTCATCATCTGGATCACCATCTCGCACATACGTTTCGACGCACCCATAATGTTTGTCGGATTTACCGCTTTATCGGTAGAAATCAGCACAAAGCGCTTTGTCCCGTACTTATCTGCTGCTTTTGCTGTTTTGTATGTACCGAAAACATTATTCTTAATTGCTTCATTGGGACTGTCCTCCATTAACGGAACATGTTTATGTGCTGCTGCATGGTACACGATATCCGGTCGATACTGTGCAAAAACAGACTCTATCCGGTGCGTATTGCGCACAGATCCAATGAGCACAGCAAGATGAAGTTCCGGAAATTTCCCCTTCAACTCCTGCTGTAAATCATAGGCATTGTTTTCATACACATCAAAAACAATCAGTTGTCTTGGATGATGTCCGGCAATCTGGCGGCATAACTCACTCCCAATAGAACCGCCTCCACCCGTTACCAGCACAACTTTTCCATTAACATAATCCAAAATTTCATCCATATTTACCTGAACAGGTTCCCGACCAAGAAGATCTTCAATTTCCACTTCCCGCAATCTGCTGACACTGACTTCACCATTTAAAAGCTGATAAATTCCTGGCAGAATTTTTACTTTACGCCCTGTTTCCCGGCAGATTTCAATAATCTCTTTCCTGTCCTTTGCCGGTGCGGAAGGCATGGCAATATAAATCTCATCCACTTTATACTTCTCTGCCAATCGCGGAATGTCTTCCCTTTTCCCGGCAACAGGAATTCCATTTAAAATTTTCCCAACTTTATTCTTATCATCGTCCACAAAACAAACCACATGGCCCTGGGCATATGGACTGGTAAGCATTTCTTTTAAAATCACTGATCCACTTGTTCCGGCCCCGGCAATAAGTATCCGGCTGCCTTCTTTTTGATGTTTTCCGGGCAATGTAACCGAGGTTAAAATCCGGTAAGACAGACGAACCATTCCCTCAAAGGCACACAAAATAAAAAAAGAAAGCACATAATAACTTCTCGGAACCTTTAGTTCCATCATCAGCATTCCTGCAATTTGAAGTAATGAGGCCAGCCCACAAGCCGTAACGATATGCCCCGTTTCTCGAATTCCTGCGACACTCCACATCGTGGCATACATCCGAAAAAGGAAAAAGATAACGATCGTTGCAAGCACATAAAGCGGCAGATACATCCATACGGCCCTGATATATTCTGCAGGAATTCTTTCCATATTCAAATCAAACCGGATAAATAATCCTAAAAAAGAAGCCATGCAGATGACACTGACATCCACCGCCATAAGTACCAGCATCCTAATCCGCCTGTTCGCCGGCAGGTATTTCTCTATTCGATAACTGCTCATCCTATGCCATCTCCACTGCCGGAAATTTTATATCTTCCGTAAAAATATCTTCCATCTCCACTGCCGGAAGCTTTGTATCTTCCATAAAAATATCTTCCATAAAATATATTGACTCAGACAGTTTTCCAACGGACTGACCTTTGGATAAACACTCCCGATAAATATCTTCTTTCAGCACGATTCCAAGAACAAATATCCTGTTCTCTCCCCACAATCTATGATGGATCATGGCATACCGTTTTTTAAACTGAATGCGTTCAATTTGCTCCTGGTAAACTTTTAATGGTCCTGACAGCTTACAGATCCTTCCCTGTTCATCTTTCAGCACACAGGAAAGCTTTACCCTATGTTCCTTTCCAGCCAGTTCTTCCAAAAATTCCCCATCCTCTTTTCTCATACGCAGAATTTCAAGACCGCCGATTCTCCTCCATCGTGCTATTGCGGGAATCCCTGCTATTTGAGATGCAATCGGCTCTGATGACGTACAGGTGAGAAAAACACATCCAGGAAACAATAGTTCCTCATGAATGATATTTCTCTTCTGCCTCACCCAGATACGTTCCTGAACAATCACAAAACACTCATGAATCCATGGCTCAGGAAGTGTCCTTCGTATCTCCCTGACCAGTTCTTCCTCTCTCCCTGCCCATGTTTTTAACAAATACCACTGCACAGGCATCCCCCTCTCTTCCAAATCTCTTTTTCATCCCATCTGCCTCTTTTCCTTTGCCGTTGTTAATATTTCTCTATGCAAAGCAAAGCGAAAAAAGCAGGATTTACTCCGATAATTATCGCCTTCAGACGAAAAAAACTATTAAAGTATACTTTTACAAACCCTTTTATTTCCTGCTTTGAAATGCAAAAAATTGTTGTAAAATAAATTCTTTTGTGCTATACTACGGGTTAGCCGTAGAGGATGATAAAAATTTGTAAAAGTATACCTTTACAAACTTCCCCATCTCTCTACTTAAATAGAGTTTTCAAACTTTCTTGCCTTTGCATAAAAGGTTCCCACAGGCATAGCACAGGCTTCTGCCGCCTGGCGAAGGGTTATCTTCTTTTTTCTCCAGTCACGATGGATACTCCCGAAATTTTCCGGATAAGGAAGGGCCGGGCGGCCAAACTTAACCCCTTTGGCTTTTGCTGCTGCTATTCCTTCTGCCTGGCGCTGCCGGATATTTGTCCGTTCGTTTTCTGCTACAAAGGACAGTACCTGAAGGACAATATCACTTAAAAATGTCCCCATTAAATCCTTTCCCCGTCGGGTATCCAAAAGCGGCATATCCAGTACAACGATATCAATCCCCTTTTCTTTGGTAAGAATCCGCCATTGTTCCAAAATCTCCTCATAATTGCGCCCTAACCGATCGATGCTCTTTATGTACAGCAAATCATCCCTTTTCATCCGCTTTACCATGCGTTTATACGATGGTCGTTCAAAATCTTTGCCGGATTGTCTATCTACAAAGATGTTTTTTTCTGAAATCACCAACTCCTTCAGTGCAATCATCTGCCTGTCCTCATTCTGCTCACGGCTGCTCACCCGGATATAGGCATAAACATTGGCCATAAATTCCCCTTTCCTGTCATACGCAAAAACAGACCTGTTTTCAATCATGACAACCTTTCTTTTTGTATTTTTTCATTATTTTTATTTTCTGTTTTTTGTCATTTTAATCGAATGCCAGAAAGGTCAAAAGGGGTTTTGGCATCAATTCCATTATTCGCATTATTTTATGGAAATTATTGGGAATAAAGTGATTTTTAGAACGATTAATGAAGAAAACACAGATTTGCTCTTAGATTGAAGTCAAAGAATATTTTCTTTCCGCCTGGTGTTTCTGATACAAAATTTAAGCAAAAAGTTTCCAATACAACATTTATGCAAAAAAATAAGAATAAAATAAGAAAACTCAGGAAATATAAGTGTTTCTATCAGAATTTCTAATTTTA
>VSOC01000138.1 GCA_009774615.1 Lachnospiraceae bacterium | reverse complement strand
CAGTGAGCAAAAATCCCATCGACGAAGGCGATTTTCATGGATTTTTGCCTGTTGCTGTGAACGTGTGAACAGTAACAAAAATCATCCTTCTCATCCCATAATTTCCAAATCCTTACCCTATACTTTGCATCAAGATTTCATAATTATACACTTTTAATGCATAATATGCAATATTTTTTCAAAAAATATTCCTTAACTCCAATTTATACACCTGCGCAGACATCTCGAAAAACACAAAAAAATCTTTTTTCCGTTTACCTCTTGCATTTTCCTTCATTCTGTTGTATATTTATACCCGTCTACTTTTCTTTGCAAAACCCCACCAAAAAGCAGACACCTGCCAGAAAACTTACGCAGGAAATATCACATAAAAAAGCAAATAACACCAAATACAGGAGGAATTTCATATGAAAGAGAAAGTTGTACTTGCCTATTCCGGCGGTCTGGATACCACCGCAATCATTCCATGGCTGAAAGAGCATTTTGACTACGACGTCATCTGCTGCTGCATCGACTGCGGACAGGGCGACGAATTAGACGGATTAGAGGAACGTGCAAAATTATCCGGTGCTGCCAAGCTGTATATCGAAGACTTAACCGACGACTTCTGCGACAACTACATCATGCCCTGTGTTAAAGCAAATGCCGTCTATGAAAATAAATACTTATTAGGAACCTCCATGGCCCGCCCCGCTATCGCCAAGCGTTTAGTAGAAGTTGCCCGCAAGGAAGGTGCTACCGCAATCTGCCACGGCGCTACCGGAAAGGGAAATGACCAGATCCGTTTTGAACTTGGCATCAAAGCCCTTGCCCCCGACTTAAAAATCATTGCCCCCTGGCGTATGACCGACGTGTGGACGTTCCAGTCCCGCGAGGACGAGATGGCTTACTGCAAGGAAAAAGGCATCGACCTTCCGTTTTCTGCGGACAGCAGCTACAGCCGCGACCGCAACCTCTGGCACATCAGCCATGAAGGTCTTGAGCTGGAAGATCCGGCAAATGAACCCAACTTCAAACACATGCTGGTTCTTGGCGTAACCCCCGAGGAAGCCCCGGACGAAGGCGAATATGTTACCATGACCTTTGAAAAAGGCGTTCCCACCAGCGTCAACGGCGAGAAGATGAAGGTTTCCGACATTATCCGCAAATTAAATGCACTGGGCGGAAAGCACGGCATCGGCATCGTTGATATTGTAGAAAACCGCGTCGTCGGCATGAAATCCAGAGGTGTCTATGAAACCCCAGGCGGAACGATTTTAATGGAAGCCCACCAGCAGCTCGAGGAACTCGTCCTTGACCGCGCCACCATGGAAGTAAAAAAAGATATGGGCAATAAAATGGCGCAGATCGTCTACGAAGGTAAATGGTTCACCCCTCTGCGTGAAGCTGTTCAGGCATTCGTAGAATCCACCCAGGAATATGTAACCGGAGAAGTGAAGTTCAAGCTTTACAAGGGCAATATCATCAAAGCCGGAACCACCTCCCCCTACTCCTTATACAGCGAGTCCTTAGCTTCCTTTACCACCGGCGATTTATACGATCACCACGACGCCACCGGCTTTATCACCTTATTCGGCCTTCCCTTAAAGGTTCGTGCAATGAAGCTGGCAGAAAATGAAGCGAAATAATAAGAAAATTCGTTAAGGTAAATTCATTAAAAAAATTTCGCTAAAAAATTTCGTTTAGAATATTTACTCTGGACAGAATCAAACAGGACGGCTGTGGTCAAAACTACACAGCCGTCCTTCCTTTATCTTTTTACTGTAAAAGTCCATCGCCGACTAGGCGATTCAATTCAGGTATTCCAAGTGCGCCCAGCAGACTTTCATCTATGGTGGTGCGACTGCTTGTGGGCGCATGATGGTTTACTGTGAAATAGGTATCTCAACCATTTCATTTTCACAGAAAGTCCACACAATGAGCGCCGCTACCGCATCAACATCAATTACCCGATCATATCCTGCTATATGATACGCATTTCTCTTACTGTCATCCGTATACCTAACTCCTCCGCCATCCGTTAAATAAGGTAATCTTGTTCCATCTTTCAGCACTACACCTGCAACCTGCGGAATGTCAAGATTATCTTCATTTTCTGCCGGAGCCGTGCCGACCGAATAATTAACTTTCATCGAAATCGGCGAAATATTAACACTCTCCATCGTAAAATCCGTTCCTGCAATTTTTTGATTTACCCAAATATCCTGTGCCGAGCTTACATTCGGAAGCGTTATGTTAAAATTCCAATTTCCCTCAACCGCTGGAGTAAATTCTGCTTTATAAAGAGTTCCCAGATTTTTAAAATTAACATGCATTATCTTTCCAAGAAACGAATCATTCTCATTTGCAATACTTGCCTGAATAATATATTCCATATTTCCATTCTCATCCGTATAATGACAGATCGTTTTTCCCTCTTCATCAAACCCTATCGCGGTTCCGTCTTCATACACCGGTATTCCATTTTCATTAGGGATAATACCATCATACATGCTCCCGCTCATATTCACCCATGCGTTTTCATCCTCTGGATTATCTCCCTGGTACACGTCTACCGTTTCAAACCCCGGTTCCATCCCTTCTGCCACATGATAGCCGGAAATGTTAAATGTCATATAAGCAAATCGATCATCCACAACAATCGTATCCGGCTTTATGGTAATGCCGCTGTCCGTCACCGCCAGCATGGAAGCATCCGGTTCTTCGTTATACACTTTTGCTATCTTCTTTTCCGTAAGCACCTGCTGCTGTATATCCGATGCCTGAATATTTCCCTTCATGCCCCTTCCCCAGTAATGGTGAATCGCAGCAGCGGCACTTACACTGCTGATCGCCAAAACACAGACACCTGCCATAACCGCAGCCTGTGTTTTAAATAATTTCCTGCCTTCTGTTGTTGTCCTTTTCATATAACCAGTGTCCTCCTGCTTAATTCTTGCAAAAGCCTGATTGGTTTTCTTCAGCACAATTTCCGACAATTCTACTTCTTCAGAAAATATCTTTCTATGATTTGACATGGCTACCCTCCTAACAACCGCGATAGTACTCTTCCAGTTCTTTCCTTCCTCTTGAAATCCTCGTCTTAATGGTATTTACCGGCAATGACAGTATTTCCGCAATTTCTCTCATCTTAAATCCCTGGCTGTAATACAATTCCAGAGGCAGCCGATAACGTTCATTGACCGAAGCATAGGCTTCCTTTAATTCAAGATTATACTCATCGCACTTTGACGGTTCCTCACAGGATTCTATATCCTTATAAACCGCATTTTTTCTTTTCATATCACAGCAATGGTTGATCAGTACCCTTGTCATCCATGTCTTAAAAAACTCTGGTTTCTTTAAGGTATATAACTTTTCCCAACAAGTAAGGATGGTATCCTGAAGAGCATCTGCTGCATCTTCTTCATTCATTAGAATTGCAATGGCAGTTCTGTACATATCTTTCATATAAAACTCCATTAATTCGGTAAATGCATCTTTATCACGCCTTTGCGCTTTCTGTATCCAAAACTTTATTTCACTGCTTTTCATCAGCCTTCTCCTACGCGCATATGATTGGTAAAACAAATACAAACATTCTGGTGTGCCGGTACACTAACTTTGTTTTACATTCATTAGACGTCAGATACCCTCCTTTGGTTTCAAAAACAGAAAAAATATCATCATTAATCTTTCCGCTGCCGCAGTAAAGCCATACTTTCTGTCAATTTATTAATTTTCTTCTTTGCCCCGCAAATGGCAATTCCATGATAATTCAAATCCATTTCCGATACTTCCTGCATTTTCTCAATAAATTCATCCTAAGTCTTACATCCCTGCGCTAAATCCGCAAAATCAACAACGGTCAAATCCAAAAAATCCGGCGCATACAATTTTTCGCGGATAGCTTTAATTGTTTCTGCTTTCATTTTCTATGCGGCACGGATATAGTGTCCGTAAAACCAAAACTTTATTTGCTTCCCCTGGCTTTCTCAAAAAAGATTTCACGATACACCCCCGGTACAAGCCCGATAAAGCGGGTAAAATAAAAAGTACCATCGCCGGAATCAATAGAACAGATTTTTTCATTTGATTCGAAAAACTTACACATTTAACTTGACAAACCCTATTTCTCGCTTTCAAAAAGTTCCTTTAAGCCTTCCTCCAACTTATCCGTGTTCTCTTTTACTTTCTGCTTTTCTGTTTTTGCATCTGCCATATCTATTTTCCTTTCTTTTCATGAAAAAAAGACAATCTGTTATGTCTGTCTTTCTTCCCGAAAACAGAAAAAGCAGCGAATTGTTTTCTCTAAATTAAAAACAAATTCTCTGCTTTACTGTTTGTGTTATTTAGTTACTGTGATTATGCCAGCACAGGCTCTCTTTTTCTAATGACAGCCTCCACTTCCTCTATGGTCTTTTCCACACATTCTGCTATCTGTTCTAACGTATAGCCTTTCCTGTGCATATTCATAATTATTTTTATATTTTCTGCATCTCTAATTCCCTGTGACAAATTACACATGGCGCTCACGTCCTCTCTTATTCTATCATCTACTACAATACTATACTCCTTTTCAATGATTCCTAATTTTTCATCAACGGTCAGCTCCATTGAAAGCAACGTACTCAGCAAACGGTGTAGCTCGTACTTCTCATCATGCTCCGGAAGTTCATTTGATATACCTATCAGAACAATATTCAGCAAGTCAAGCCTGCCTTTCCATAGATAAGAACCTAACAGTTTATCATCTGTCAAATGTACATAATCCATACTGTTCTCGTCCATGTTCATACATACCCAAATACTGAATACACGCCTAATGTCGTTAAAATTTGTCCCTACAAAATCCCGTTCTTTCTGCGAGGAAACAAGGCGGCTCACATAGAAAACTGCCCTGTTCAGGATATGGTAGCTTGTCGGTTCATCCTTCTGTCCTTCGACGTTCACGATAACTTGCGAGATACCATCTTTCATCCGCACATAAAAGATAATGTCAAACCGTATAAGCCCCTCGTTTATCTCCGCATTTTCCGTATTCATTCCGACAATGCGCTGCCCGTTTTCTTCTTTTTCCACATTGGTCAACCCTGGCTCCACCGGAACCACACTGATAAACGGCTCTCCCTCAATATAGGACACCACGTCTTTCGGGTTCATTCCCTTAAACTCATCAACCGTCTTTGCCAGAATATGCGCCAGAATGATCTTATTTCCTAAAAGGCGTTTTGCCTTATCATCATATTGTGCGTCCTGGTCTGTTGCGCTGACCGCATTTTTTATTTCCGTATCCATCAGCCATAAACCTCCTTTTTGTATGGTAGGAAACGCAAAAGCCATTCCCAAAAGGTATATGACCTCAATGCCATTATACCCCGAAATCCCGGCTAAATCAATCGGAACTTTTTTTGAAAGCAACGGAACATCTTCTGAAATTTCATTGACCTTATGACTGTTACAGCGTTTCTTCCTTCCTTTTCGCTTTTCCAGTGTACCGTCTGCACGTTTCCTTGTCCCGGCTCCCAATCTTGCCATAATAAGTGCCTCCTTCAGAATAAACGCATGAATGAATATGACGGCATATGAGCCACAAAAATTGTGCAAATTTACAAACACACTTTTTTCAGCTTGTGGACGAGGAAGCGGCGGCAGTCGTTCGCAGGATATTTTCACTCTGTATGCAGGGGAAAGGAATCTCCGCCATTGCTGATACGCTTTGGGAGGATAAAGTATTAACCCCATCCGCATATAAGGCATCAAAGGGATTGGCTGCACCCCTCTCATTGACAGGGAACTATGGGACAAAGTGCAGATGATACGGGCAAATAAACGCAGACCGACAAAAAACGGTGCAACAAGCATTTTTACAGGGTTATTGGAATGTGCTGACTGCGGTACAAAGCTAAGCCTGCGCTCATCAAAGAGCTATCTGTACAAGCTGTCAGATGGTTATGAAGCTGAGCAGGAACAGTTAAAACACGAAATCGAAACCTTGAAAGCCGAAGTCAGCGAAGCCGACACAGAAGCAACCAATGTTTCCAAGCTGATAACCGTTACCAAAAAATATACCCGTATTGACGGGCTAACGCCCGAAATTTTAAATACTTTTGTGGATAAAATCGTAGTCCACGAATGCGAGAAAAAAGACGGGAAACGGACACAGACTATTGACATCTACTATTTCACAGCAACAGGCAAAAATCCATGAAAATCGCCTTCGTCGATGGGATTTTTGCTCACTAGCCCAGTTTAACATACGGTCAGCTCGGCAAGTGCGCAGACCTATGTGAACAGTAACCCCTTTATCCCCCTCTCCCATTGATGGATGGAGGTCAGCATTATTGTGTGAGGATGTTTCAAGCGCAGTGTATTTTTTCCTCGTATCGTCATAACCGTATGAAGAAAATATCTGCCTGCTGCAACTCCCTTTAATCATCTGTACAGCTTCATTAAAATCCACCGCCTTACCTCCATTCTGCTGTTATCCATAAAAATCTCACTCATATAGATTAACCTTTATATGATTTCAGTCCGGCTTTAAATTTCTCCCAGTCCGTAACCCTAATTTTCCCGTTTCTGTAGACTGCATCAAATTCCTCTGCCAGTTTACGAAAAGTATTCATGCCCATACGCGCCAACTTTGCCCCCTCTGCATCCCTTACAAATTCCTGTTCTGTCATTTCTTCTCATCCTATGCACACACCCTGCAAAGTTGTAAAATTACATCCATTTGACTGTATTACCTTTGACTCATAGGTACAATCTGCAAAGTGTATCCCAGCGGCGTTAAAATTTTCAACCTTACCAAATCCACTCCACCTTACCAAACCTACTCCGCCTATTCCTCATTCCACCCCTTGCACACATCAATCCAGGCCAGGCTGTTTGAATACTTTTCCAGTTCAGGAATGGTCAGTTCTATCGCGCTGTTGCTGCTTCCGCAGGCGGGAAATACAGTAGTAAATCGTTTAAGTGATTCATCCAGGTAAACCTTAACCTGCGGCAAAAGGGCAAAGGGACACACCCCGCCCACGGCATGACCGATAAGGGACACGGCTTCGTCAGGTGTCAGCATCTTGGCTTTAGTTGAAAAATAAGCTTTATACTTCTTATTATCCACCTTCGCATCCCCGGCAGCAACGATAAGAATTGCCTGATTATCCACATTAAACGACAAGGTTTTTGCAATCCGGCATGGCTCGCAGTGCAGCGCCTGGGCAGCAAGTTCTACGGTAGCGCTGGAAACGTCAAACTCCTGAATTTTATCCGCCATTCCAAACTGGTTAAAATAAGCTTTTACTTTTTCGATAGACATAATCATTTTCCTCCTTGTTGGTGTTTTATTGATGTTTTATTTCTGTTTTATTTCTGCTTTATTCATGTTATATCCATGCTGCATCCATATTACATTTATATTTTATCCCTGCCCTTTCGACATTCTGCCAATCAACCAGAAAAAGGGGAACCCTTCGTTCCCCCAATTTTTCCCATTTTTATTTTCACAATCCTATTTCTTCTTCCCAAAAAAACCTTTCTTCTCTCCTTCAGGGTAAACCCCGGTCATGGCTTCTTCAAATTTGCGCAGGGCTTCTTTCTGGGCCTCGTTCATTCTCTCCGGCACCTGAACGACAAAGGTGACATAGTGATCCCCCCGCAGGTTCTTATTCCGCAGTGAAGGAACACCCTTCCCTCGAAGTCTTACCTTGGTATCCGTCTGTGTTCCGGCCTTAATCTCGTACTCCACTTCTCCGTCAACCGTCTTAATCCGAATCGGCCCGCCCAGGGCTGCCTTGGTAAAGGAAATCGGCACCGTGGAGAAAATGCTCATATCCTGCCGCTTAAAAATCGGGTGCTGGGAAACCACAGCTTCCACGAGCATATCGCCGCGCTCTCCGCCGTTCTTTCCCGGTTCCCCTGCACCGGCCTGACGGATGCTCTGTCCGTTGTCAATACCGGCAGGAATCGAAACCTTAAACTTCTTCCTCGTTGTCTTATACCCGGTTCCGTAGCAATCCGGGCATTTTTCTTTAATTACCTTACCCGTACCGTTACAGTCGGGACAGGTCTGTACATTCTGTACCTGCCCAAAGAACGGCGACTGCTGTACATAAGTAATCTTTCCGCGCCCGTTGCACTTGGCACAAGTTATGGGGGAAGTCCCTGCCTTTGCGCCGCTTCCGTGGCAGCTTGCACATTCTTCTTTATAATTAACTTCTATTTCCTTTTCGCAGCCAAACACGGCCTCTTCAAAGGTCAAACGGACTGCAGTCCGCACATTGGCCCCGCGCATCGGCCCGTTGCTGCTTCTGCGGCTCCTTCCGCCGCCAAAGATATCACCGAAAATATCGCCGAAGATATCGCCCATATCCGCGCCAAAGTCAAAACCGCCAAAACCGCCGCCCCCTGCGCCGCCGTCAAAGGCTGCATGACCGAACTGATCATACTGCTGACGCTTCTGGGGATCACTTAATACCCCGTATGCTTCCGAGGCTTCCTTAAACTTTTCTGCAGCCGTTTCATCACCGGGGTTTGCATCTGGATGATATTTTTTCGCCAGTACACGGTATGCTTTTTTTATCGCGGCCTCATCCGCATCCTTGGGAACGCCTAAGACCTCGTAATAATCTCTTTTATCTGCCATAACTGAATCGTCCTCTCATTCTCCACAAAACCCTCCAAAAGGGGCTTGCGGAAACTACCGCAAATCCCCTTTCATCAGCTATCTCTGCTTGTGTATTTTTCTCTATTCCTTATGGGGTTTCAGCGTCATAAACTCTCCGAAAACAAATTTTCATCGAATTTTCGACCTTTTGCCCCTGCCATCCTGTGGTCGGATAATCTGTTACTGTTCACACGTTCACAGCAACAGGCAAAAATCCATGAAAATCGCCTTCGTCGATGGGATTTTTGCTCACTG
>VSOC01000137.1 GCA_009774615.1 Lachnospiraceae bacterium | reverse complement strand
TTTAAGTATACTATGGTATAAAAACCCTGTTCATGATCAAAAATTTGCGATATAATTAATAAAAACAGATAAAAAATAGATAAAAATTACTATTCAGATTTACATAAATACATAAAAAGGAGAAAATAACACTTACAAAAAATCAACCATATTTACAAAGTCAGCCATATTTACAAAATCAACCAAATTTAAGAAAGCAGGAAAATTATGTTTACAGCAGAACAGATACACGCCCTGAATGAACTGGAAATGAATGTTTACACGTACATTATGCAGCATATCGGCAGTATCCCCTATATGCGCATCCGGGAGCTTGCAGAAGAAGCGCATGTTTCCACAACAACCATTTTACATTTCTGTAAAAAAATGGGCTGCAGCGGTTACAGCGAATTTAAATGGCGCCTCAAAGAATTATCCGGGCAGAAAAAGATTGAAAAAGTGACCGAAAATCAGGCGGAAATAAAGGAGTTTTTCAACCAGATAGAAGCCGGAAACTATGAACAAAAACTGGAAACTGCCGCTGCTATGATTGCCTGTTCGGATCGCGTGTGTATGGTTGGCATGGGAAATTCCGGGAGTATCGGAGAGTATGCGGCAAGATGCTTTACCAATCTTGGAAAATTCACTCTTTTTGTATCTGACCCGTTTTACCCGATGAGCCAAATCGAAGCCGCTGCCACGGTTGTTATTGTATTGTCTGTATCGGGATCTACCGATCAAATCATACGGCTGGTCAATCAGCTAAAGCAGACAAAGTGCAGAATTATCAGCATTACCGGAACAGAAAACTGTACAGTTGCCAAATTATCGGACTTAAACATTGCTTATGGAATTACAATGCATCGAAATGAGGATCGCGTGGACTTCACTTCCCAGATTCCTGCGGTGTGTTTAATTGAAACCCTTGGGCGGCGGATTAGAAACCGTCTGGTCGAATAATCTTTTTGTTTGTTTTTAATGAAAAAACCTGTTTTTTTCAAGGGCAAATCGGATGACATCTCTAAAAAGCATTGCTATACTAATGAAAAAAAACGGGAAAACCAACAAGTGCCTGGTTCATCTCCTGCATCCGATGCACCTGTTGGCGAATACCGGGAAAGAGAAGGTTATTCGTATGGCTCAAACCAAAATAAGAGATTACGCAAAACTGGCCCGAGATATCCGTGATACTCTTGGAGAGGCGAATATTGTAAGTGCCGCGCACTGCGCAACCAGACTCCGTCTGGTATTGAAGGAAACACCTTCTGCAGAAACAACGAAAAAAATTTCAGAAATGCCTGCCGTAATCCAGGTCGTAGAAAAAGGCGGGCAGTACCAGATTGTTATCGGCACACATGCAAAAGATGTTTATGAAGAACTGTCTGGGATTTTATCCCTGGACGAAAATACTGCTCCGGTTAAACAGGGAATTATTGCAGGAATTATTGCAACCATGTCCGCCGTATTTGCCCCGTTTGTCTATATTCTGGCAGCCGCCGGCTTACTGCAGGGTGCATTGATTATCCTCAATCAGTTTGCCCCTTCATTCTCGCAGTCAGGAACCTATGAAGTATTAAACTTTATTTCATGGACGCCGTTTACTTTCCTGCCGGTCATTATTGCGGTAACTGCCGCAAAGCATTTTAAGTGCAACACTTACATTGCCATGTGGTGCTGTCTTGCTCTGGTCAACAGTGACTGGGGAAGCATTGCGGCACGGATCGCCGACGGAGAACAGATTAAATTCCTGCTGTTTTCCATGGCGCGGACGACCTACACTTCAACTGTACTGCCGCCGTTATTCCTCGTCCTTCTTTTATCTTATCTGGAACATTTCCTAGATGATCGCCTTCCAGATGTATTTAAAGCATTGCTCACCCCGTTAATTTGTACAGTCATCATGGTACCCGCGACAATTCTTGTCGTTGGACCTTTGTCGGATATGGCCGCAAATGGCATTGCCAACGCCTATAATTATCTCTACCACACTGTTCCGGTTCTGGCTGCCCTGCTTGTCGGCGGTATCTGGGAAGTCTTTGTTATCTTTGGCGTACACTGGGGTGTTACCCCGATGAATATGGCAAACTTTGCCAACAACGGCTGTGATTCCTTCCAGGCGTTCCAGACCTGTGCAGTTATTGCCCAGGCAGCTGCCTGTTTTGGGGTATTTCTTAAAACCAGAAATAAAGAAATGAAAAAAGTTTCTTTCTCCTCCGGCCTGACAGGAATTTTCGGAATTACCGAACCGGCTATCTACGGTGTTACCCTGCGGCTGAAAAAACCGTTTATCTGCGGATGTATCGGAGGTGCAGTCGGTGCCGTGATTCTGGCGTTTAGCCACACCATGTACTACGCTTATGCCGGACTGCCGGGCCTCCTGACTTCCGTCAATGCAATAAGCCCGGAAAATCCCGCATCGTTTCGCGGAATGATGCTCGGTGTATTGGTTACGATTATTGTTACGATTATCCTTGTGCAGATCATTGGCTGCGATGAAAAAGAAACCGCACCAGATCATTCCCAGGAAAATTCTGCTGCCGCAAACACAGAAGGAAACAAAGAAAGTATTGTTTATGCCCCGTTAAACGGCGAAGCAAAGGCTCTTTTGCAGGTCAATGACCCGACGTTTTCGCAGGGAATATTAGGACAGGGCGCAGCAATTCTTCCATCCGAAGGCAGGGTTTATGCCCCATTTGACGGAAATGTTCTTCTTGTCTTTGAAACCGGCCATGCCCTCTGCCTGAAAAATGACGCCGGAGTTGAACTGATTATCCATGTGGGATTAGATACCGTCACCCTTAAAGGAAAGTATTTCACCCCGCAGGTAAAAGCTGGTGATCGCGTAAAGAAAGGCGATCTTCTGCTGGAATTTGACCTTGAAGCGATTAAAGCCGAAGGCTTCGATCCAATTACTCCCGTGATTGTAACCAATATGGATCAATTTAAGCAGGTTACACCTGTCCTGGAATCCGGTCAATCCAACAAGGGCATAGAATTTTTACATGTACATGCATAAATGGTTCATCGCTCTGTACAGCATTCTGCATAAACACGAAGAGCACTTGCAGCTGAGGGGACTTTTTCATAAATGATGGAGGAATAATTATGCTTTCAAACGATTTTCTCTGGGGCGGAGCAGTTGCCGCACATCAATTAGAAGGCGCATGGCAGGAGGACGGACGTGGGACAAGCGTCAGTGATGTCCTGACTGCCGGAGCAAATAACATCCCGCGCCGTATTACCGATGGGGTTATCGAAGGGGAGCGATACCCCAACCATGAAGGAATTGATTTTTACCATACCTATAAAGAAGATATTAAACTTTTTGCCGAACTGGGATTTAAGTGTTTCCGCACTTCGATTTCATGGAGCAGGATTTTCCCGAAAGGCGATGAAACAAAGCCTAATGAAGCCGGACTTTTATTTTATGATCGTCTGTTTGATGAACTGCTTCACTACGGCATCCAGCCGATTGTTACACTTAGTCACTTTGAAATGCCGTACTATCTGGCCAAAGAATACGGCGGCTGGACCAATCGAAAGCTGATTGACTTTTTTGTCCGCTATGCCGTAACGGTGATGACCCGCTATAAGAATAAGGTCAAGTATTGGATGACTTTTAATGAGATCAACAACCAGACCAATACATCTGTAGATATCTACGGATGGACGAACTCCGGTATTCGTTTTTCACAGATGGACAATCCCAAAAAAGCACTATACCAGGCTGTCCACCATGAACTGGTTGCCTCTGCCATTGTCGTAGAAAAAGGCCATGCCATTAACCCGGAATTTAAAATCGGCTGTATGTGCGCATTCGTGCCATTCTATCCGTATTCCTGTAACCCTGATGATATTATGATGGCATTAGAGTCCATGCATGAACGGTTTTATTTCTCGGATGTCCACTGCCGGGGACATTACAGCGCTTATGCTAAAAAACTATGGGAACATGAAGGAAATGCCCCCATTATGGAACCTGGCGACGAAGATATCCTGGCCAGAGGAAAGGTAGATTACCTTGGCTTCAGCTATTATATGTCCAATGCCGTAAAAGCAGATATCCATAATGCAGAAACCACCGGAGATGGGGGGAACGAACACTCCATACGAAACCCCTATGTGCAGGCTTCCGAATGGGGATGGCAGATTGACCCTGTAGGACTGCGCTATTCTCTGGCTGTTCTATATGAACGCTATGAACTGCCGCTGTTCATCGTAGAAAACGGCTTCGGCGCATTCGATGTATTAGAAGCGGATCACACCTGCGATGACAGTTACCGCATCGACTACCTTCGGGCGCATATTTCCGAAATGAAAAAAGCCGTGGATTTATACGGTGTGGATCTGATGGGCTACACTCCCTGGGGCTGTATCGACGTTGTATCCTTTAATACCGGCGAACTGCGTAAACGCTACGGATTTATTTATGTAGATAAAAATGATGACGGAAGCGGAAGTCAAAAACGCTATAAGAAAAAATCATTTGGCTGGTATCAGCAGGTTATTGCAAGCAACGGTGAAATACTCTAACCGATGATTCTGCCCGAACATTAACTGCAAAAAAGCCCAAAGCACATCCATATCTGCGGATAGATGGTTTGTGTGCTTTGGGCTTTTTTCTTTCCCAGCTCCGCAAAACTGGAGATTCTGTTTCCACTGCTTTACGCCCTTCCCACACTTCCGCACACTTCTATCTTCCCCATCACATACTGCTTAACTTTTTCTCTGCCCTGCTTATTGCTACATTATCGTGAACTGCCCACCGTTTAAAGCCAGTGAGATTGCGGCAGCCTTATTTCAAGATTAATGCAACGATGTACTAGGATCTCCCCTAATGCAACTACATCATACATGTTTCGCGCTCTCCTTTCTTTCCTGGATTTCCTGCACGATTTTATTATAAGCTTTCCTGTTCAGGCGATAAAAATATAAAACTCCTGCGGTAACAATCCATAAGATACCCGGAACGGTAGTAAATGAATGTTTCATGACTGCCAGTACAGCAGAATTCTGCTGCTGGTTTGCCATATATCCCAGGCTGCCTAAAACTCCCGCCAAAACAGAAGTTCCGATTGCCATCCCGATCTTATTCCCCAGAGAAATAAATGCATACTGAAATCCGTCATTGCGCAGTCCGGTCTTCCATTCCCCATACTCCACACAATCCGGTACGATTGCATAAATCGCTGTATTAAACCCGGAAAAGAAAAACTGTGTCAGACACGAAAACAGGTAAAAAGGAACCGGTGAACCTGCCGCTGTAAAAAAATACATGCAAAACATGCTGATCCCGGTAAGCAATGCAAAAATAGATGCCGAACGCCCCTTATTATTGGTCATCCGAAATACAACCGGAAAACAGGCAGCACCGATAATGGAAGGAATGATAATAAAAAGAGAATATGTACTGAACAATGCCTGGTTTCCTTCTACATAAGTAAAATAATAGAGTGCATCCGCATTTCTCCCATAAAGCGTTACCCCAAACAAAAACTGCCCTGCCACAGCAATCATATACGGCTTATTCTTCGCAACAGAACTCAGCTGCACCTTCAGGGAAATTTTTTCCTTCTCCGGGACTTTTACAACTTCCTTTGTTTTCGCAAAACAGAAAATATGACAGGCAGCAAAAATACATCCATAAACAACAGCAACCAAAAGATATCCCTGCCGGTCATTTCCACGCCCCAGCGCTGCAATAAAAGGAACCGTTATGATATTGATAATCCCGATGGCAATCATTGCGCTGACCGAGCGGAAAGTATTAATTTTCGCCCGCTCTTCTATATTCTGTGTCATCGCGCCGCAAAGTGTCCCATAAGGGATATTTACACAGGTATAGCCTAATACTAAAATACAATAAGTAACCGCCATATAGATAATCTTTACGGTAGACGACCAGTTAGGATGCGCCCAGAATGTCAGCATCAGCACAACCGCGGTAAGCGGCGCGGCAACTAAAAGCCAGGGGCGGTATCTTCCCCACCTTGTATTCGTCTTATCCGTCAGACCTCCAATTATCGGGTCATTAATTGCATCCCAGAACCGAGAAAACAGCATTAATCCCGCAACTGCCCCCATTCCAATTCCAAAAACATCGGTGTAAAAAATCATCAGGAAATTCCCGACAAACATCCAGCTGAAATTACACCCTACATCACCCATACCATAGGCAATCTTACTGATCAGCGGCACTTTTACATCTGTATTTTTCTGTTCCATTGCCATCCTCCATTCCGAAAATCAATCGTTTTACCTTCCTTGGCATCCATTATGGCTATCTAGCTTTTCACAAGGCATACGCCCCCGAAAAAGAATTCTCTGTAAACCTTCATAGGCACAGCATTAAGCTCCTTTTGTCCTCTTATTCTGCAATACGAATAACTGCCTTCACAATATCCGCTTTATTATTGACGCTGTGATCCATCGCGTTCTGCACATCGTCAAGATCAAACACATCCGTCACGATTCCCTTCAGATTTACTTTTCCAGCAGCAACTGCATCGATTGCCATCGGATAAATATGGCGGTAGCGGAATACGGTTTTAAATGTCAGTTCCTTATCTAACGCAAGGCTCATAGGAAGCGTCATTTCACCGCTCTTACTGTATCCAACCAGGACAATGGCTGCTCCCTTTTTGGTCATATGGATGGTCTGGACTGCGGTTATCTGTGTGCCTGCCGTTTCCACCGCAAGATCACAGCCCCTTCCATCCGTCAGCTTTTTCACTTCTTCCACTGCATCGGTCTGACTTGCATTAATCACTCCATCTGCGCCCAGTTCCAACGCCTTCTGAAGCCGTTTTTCCATAATATCTACCACAAACCCCCTGGATACTCCCATAGCTTTTAATGCCATCATTGTCACAAGGCCGATACACCCTGCGCCCATAACCACGGCTGTCTGGCCTGCCTTTGCCCCTCCCTGTATTGCGGCATGGAAGCCTACCGCCAAAGGTTCAATCAAAGCCCCTTCCATCGTACTCACATTATCCGGCAGTTTAAAGCAGAGAGCCGCTTCATGCGCCACATACTCCTGGAATACCCCATCCACCGGAGGCGTTGCAAAAAATACAACATCCGGGCAGAGATTGTAATTTCCCGTTTTACAAAACTCGCAGTGTCCGCAGGTTTTTCCCGGCTCCAAGGCAACCCGGTCACCAACGTTCAGATGCTTCACATCTTTTCCTACCTCCACTACTGTACCGCCAGGCTCATGCCCCAGCACGAAGGGCGGCTTTACCACATAGTCGCCGATTGCCCCCGTTTCATAATAATGCAGGTCGCTGCCGCAGATGCCGACATACTCTAATTTCACAAGAACCTCATTGTCCTTCGGCACAGGAATCGGTCTTTCCTCAAATCCCATTTTGCCAATCCCCAGCATAACTGCAGTCTTCATTGTTCCTTTCATTGATAAGTTCCTCCTTTATTTAATGTTTTATTTTATATTTTATTTAATACTTTATTAAACAGTTTTATTATGTTTTAAATTATAAGAAGACAATAGCTTTTTGTCAATACAAAATGAAAAAACATATGATTTTCGTTATTTTACTCAAAAAAATTGTATTGTTTTTGGTGGTTTTTAAAAAAAAAAGAGATTCCATCTCTGAAATCTCTCAAACAACAACATTAAACTATCCTTATACCTGTTCGATAAACCGCTCGATAACATCGAAAGCTGCCCCCAGTGCAGCCGCCCCTGTCTTGTGACGGCACGTTCGGATAAAGGAGCCATCTTCTGCAAATGTATTTCTTCCGGATACTTTCTCCCGGATATCCTGAATAAATCCGCCCATGCAGCTCCCTATATAGCCCCCCAGGACAACATCGCAGTCCAGAACCATATGGAGATTATTCACTGCTATCGCCAGGTAAGACGTATACTCTTCCCAAAGGCAGACTGCTTTCTGTTCTCCCTGCTTCAGCCGTTCAAAAAAATCTTCTACTCTTCCATCGGTAAGACACTTGGCGGAACAGTACGCATCCAGGCATCCATATTTTCCACAGTAACAGGCTTTCCCGTCAGGGACAATCGTCATATGGCCTACTTCCCCACAACGAAAATTTATGCCCTGTTCCAGGCTTCCATTGCGATAAACCGCTCCCCCTACCGTATTGCTTAAGGACAGATAAAAAAAACGATTCCTGTCTTCCGACTTGATTCCTTCCGCATAGGCCCCTGCATTTGCGTCATTTAAAAAATAGCACGGATAAGAAAAGAAACGGCTTATCGATTCAAACGGAGCAGCTTCCACTCCAAGGATGTGAGAATCAGCAATCATCTCCTTTTCCAGATCGATAATACCGGGGAAGGATATTCCAATGCCCAGGATTTTATCCCTTACAGCCCTGCTTTCCTCCAGAAAATTTTCCAGTTCCTCATTGACTTCACGGCAATAGTCATCCCCCAAGGCATAGGGCTTATAAATTCGCACATAGTTTACTATTTCGCCGGTAAGGTTGGAAAGCAGCATACTGACATGATTTTTTGTAATGTCCAGCCCAATGGCCTGCTTTGCATTTGCTGCCACGGACAATGCTTTTGCTCTCCTTCCCCCGGTTGACTGGAATTCCCCGCTTTCCTCCACCAACCCCTGTCCCATCAGTTCTTTTGTGATCTGTGTCACGGTCGGCAGACTCATCTGGGTAGCAAAAGATATATCTGGGTTCGACACGGTTCCGGTTTCACAAATATAACGAAAAACGCGGTTCCGGTTTCTTTTTTTTACTTCTATATTGGTTTCTTTTTTCTTCTCCATCTCTCCTCCTATACTTAATTAAAGTATTTATTTTAGTATAGCATTCGGATTTCCAAAAAGCAACAACTTACATTTTAGTCAATACAAAATTGAAGCATACAACATCCCAGTCAATAGCACGAGATGCCATATGCTTCTTTCAACTCCTGATTAA
>VSOC01000136.1 GCA_009774615.1 Lachnospiraceae bacterium | reverse complement strand
ATGCTATAGCTATAACTTACAATAAGTCATTATTCTTTGAGAAAAATCTGTTCCTGTACTTTGGCAATATCAACTCTTCTCTTGCGGTTTTTTGCACTCCGGATAAGACGTGTAATGTTTTAAAAAAGGTTAATTCAAAATATAGATTGCGTAAAGCCAAGATTTACTATATAATAAATGAAGGCAGCAGGCGAAAAGAAACAGAAATATTCCAAAAATATCTAAGTGTTGTCTGAAAATGGTTGATTTGGACAAGAAAACTTATAGAAATATAAAATGTATATTGAAAAAGCAGTGTAGGATGGTTTTCATCATGCCACGGAAAATATTTATGGTTTTTCGAAAAACCCTTTGACAAAAGTCTAGGGATATTAGAGATAGGAAGGAGTATGCATGGCAAGAACTGTAGGAATCGGGGTTCAAAGCTTTGAAAAATTAATAAATAATCAGTATTTCTACATTGATAAAACCAATTTTATCAGGGAATGGTGGGCGAGTGGCGATGAAGTAACATTAATTACCCGCCCTCGAAGATTTGGAAAAACATTAAATATGAATATGCTTGAATGCTTTTTTTCTATACAGTACAGCGATAAGGCTGAGTTATTTGAAAACTTATCCATATGGAAGGAAGAAAACTATCGAAATATCCAAGGCACTTATCCTGTGATTTTCCTTAGCTTTGCGGATATAAAAGCGTCTTCGATAAAATCTGCCCGGGAAGGAATTATGGCGGTTATTAAAGAAGTGTATAAAGCACATTCCTATCTTTTGAAGGGTGATATTTTGGATGAAATGGAAAAGCAAACGTTTTATACCTTTGGTCAATCGATGAATGGAAAGAAAGATTTATGGGATAAAATTACGGATACATCTTTAACAAGAGCCTTAAAATTGCTGATGTCTTATATGGAAAGATATTATGGACAGAAGGTTCTAGTATTTTTGGATGAATACGATACTCCTCTTCAAGAAGCTTATATTTATGGATATTGGAATGAACTGGCAGGATTTATTCGAAGCTTATTTAATTCGACATTTAAAACAAACCAGCATTTAGAACGTGCTCTTCTGACAGGCATTACGCGAATAAGTAAGGAATCTATTTTTTCTGATGTGAATCATATGGAAGTTGTGACAACGACTTCCGAAAAATATGAGGATAGTTTTGGTTTTACAGAGGAAGAAGTTTGGGAAGCTCTGAAGGAATATGGACTATATGGAGAACGGCAAAAAGTAAAGGACTGGTATGATGGATTTACTTTTGGAAAGCGGCAGGATATTTATAATCCCTGGTCTATTTTAAATTTTTTGGACAAGAAAAAGATTTCTGCTTATTGGGCCAATACCAGCAGTAATGGCCTGGTTGACAGGCTGCTTCGACGGAGCAACCGGATTGTAAAAATGGATATGGAAGACCTTCTTAAAGGTGGAATTCTTCGAACCAGGATTGATGAACAAATTATTTTTAATCAACTGGATAAGCAGATAGATGCTGTGTGGAGCTTATTGCTGGCCTGTGGTTATCTTCGTGTAAAAAGCTATACTGTAGATGAAATCTGGGGAAGAGCCACGTATGAATTCGTATTGACAAATCGAGAAGTACGTCTTATGTTCAGCCAGATGATTGAACATTGGTTTAAAGGATTTATTCCAGAATATAATGATTTTATTCGGGCAATGCTGGCAAAAGATGTGAAATCTATGAATATTTACATGAATAAAGTAGCCCTGGCTACATTCAGCTATTTTGACAGCGGAAAAAGACCTTCGGAAAATGCAGAACCCGAACGTTTTTTTCATGGTTTTGTATTAGGACTTCTTGTAGACTTAGCTGATCGCTATGCGATTACTTCAAATAGAGAAAGCGGTTTTGGACGATATGATGTAATGCTGGAGCCAATACAGGCGGAAAATGATGCCATTATCCTTGAATTCAAAGTACAGGACCCAGATGAAGAAATAACACTGGAGGATACGGCTAAGGCGGCTTTAAAGCAAATTGAAGATAAAGGCTATGCTGCTTCATTGCTTTCAAAAGGATTTACAAAAAGGCAGATTCAGACCTATGGATTTGCTTTTCGGGGGAAGCAGGTTTTGATTAAATCAGGTACATCTACTATGTAGAAAAAGGTGTTAACTAGGGGTATCCGTTCAGGATTTGCATATTGATGGGCAATTCCAGCTATGGATTCAGCGGTTATATCCTCTCTTTCTATAAAGAATAAATCAACCGGGTTTAAGGAGGCGTTTGCCGATGCAATTTCTGCCTGGTAGAAAGATCCAGGCAGAATGCAAAAAAATCAGCTTATCACTGAAACAAAAGTTCATCCATATGGGCAGGTTATTGAATTAAGTTGCCAAATGCCCTTAATTTTTTGCCGCATTCTCTCCGGCAATCTTGCCAAAGCACAGGGCATCCGGAACTGCGTTTCCTCCAACACGGTTTGTACCATGGATTCCTCCGGTTACTTCACCAGCCGCATAAAAGCCGGGGATGACATTGCCGTCGGCATCAAGCACTTCGGCGTTGCTGTTAATCTCCAGACCGCCCATGGTATGATGGACTGCCGGTGAAAACGACGGTGCATAGAACGGGCCGGTTTCAATGGTGTTCTCCCATGTTGTCCTGCCAAATTCATCCGGCTTTCCGGCTTTTACCAATTCGTTAAACTCGCTGACGGTAGTTTCCAGGGCATCTGCCGGAACACCCATATTCTCTGCCAGTTCGGCAACGGTTTCGCCGCTGTATATCAGCCCGTTCTCCACCATATAATCCAGCGTTTCTTTAGTCAGTCCCCGCAGTTCTGCTTCCTTCTGGTCACACACCACATAGAACAGCTTATCGGTCTGTGCAAGTGCTGCCGCTGCCAGAACATCACGCCGTTCATCCTCTGCAACATAGCGTTTTCCCTCTTTATTGCAGTACAGAGAACTGTTTACATAGCCGGAAATACCGCCGCCGGAAACGGAATTCAGCGGCATTAACTGAATCCAGCCCATGCCCACCAGGTTTGCTCCTGCAGCTTCACCCATAGCGTTTCTTTTTATCTTTTGTATCGTGAAGCGCAAACATTTACTCAAGGGTTTTCAGGTTCGATAAAGTCATTATCTGGGGAAAATAACGAATCTATCAAACAGTGATTTAACTATTATATAAGATTGTTACAAAAAAATCAATGATTATCTGCGAATTAAGTGCAAAATATCCATAAATATAGGATTCCTGAAGAGGCGCTGATGGGGAATAACCACCCTATCGGATTTCCCGCTCCTCTTCCACAATTTCCGCCTCCGTGCTCTGCTCAATAAAATGTACGATTTCATCCATCATAGCGTCGGCCTGCGCACTGTGGGGAACGATGGAAGCTATACCGATAATTATAGACTGGTGAACATCCTGATCCTCCACTTCCGCCGCGGATACATGAAACTTATTCCTTATCTTCGCCAGAAGACTTTTCACAACCATCCGCTTTTCCTTCAGGGAATGAACCCATGGGGCATATAATTTTATCTTTAATATGGCAATTTTCATTCTGTAAAACTCCTGTTCTGTGTTTGGTGTGTTTAATGTAATGTAATTAGTATATTCAAAAGTTTGAGTATGGTCAACCTGAAAATAAAAATATAAGATGCAAATATAGAATACAATCAAAATGCAAAAAATTACTGATTTTCGTTCATGCGTTTATTCTGGTCGATATATCTTACTTGACTTCGATGATAAGGTGGGCTAAACTATTAGCATGTAGAACGAAAATGATGAAAAAACTATGTGCTGGATGGAACAGAAAGAAGGATTTGTTTATGGGAATTTATGTCAATCCTGGAAATACTGCATTTCGTGAGGCTCTCAATTCTGCAATTTATATCGATAAAACAGGGCTTATCGCCTATACAAATAAGGTTTTAAACACCAAACAAAAAAACTTATGCGTCAGCCGTCCCAGACGTTTTGGTAAATCCATAGCAGCCGATATGTTGTCTGCATATTACAGTAAGGGTTGTAATTCTCATGCATTATTTTCTGATTTGATAATAAAGGAACAAAAAACTTATCCCGAACATCTGAATCAGCATCAGGTTATTCGATTAGATATCCAGCGTTTTTTAGAAACGAAACAGGATTTAGATACATTTATTTCTGAGATTGAAAGAAAAGTTATTCTTGAACTGATTAAAGAATTTCCGGATTGCAATCATTTTGGTGTGGGAAGTCGGCTGAAAGATGCATTTGATCAGATATTTATTCAGACCGGACAGGGATTTGTTTTTATCATTGATGAATGGGACTGTGTTTTTCGGATGGCAAAAACACGAGAAGATATACAAAAAAACTATCTGGACTTCTTGCGCGGACTTTTTAAAGGTGCAGAATATGTGGAACTGGCCTATATGACAGGAATTCTTCCGATAAAAAAATACGGGGAGCATTCAGCCATTAATATTTTTGATGAATATTCCATGGTTGATGCAAAAAATCTGGAAGAATATTTTGGATTTACCAGGCAGGAAGTGCAGGAACAATGTAAAAAGTACAATGTGAATTATGAAGATATGGCAGCCTGGTACGATGGTTACTGTCTGGGAAAGCTTCATCTTTATAATCCCAAATCCGTCGTGGATGCTTTATTATGGAAAGATTTTCAGAGTTATTGGACGGGAACAGAAACTTATGAGGCTTTAAAAGTCTATATCGATATGAATTTTGATGGACTTAAAGAAGCTGTTATTGAAATGCTGGGAGGAAAACCTTGTAAAATAAATATCCGGCAGTTCCAAAATGATATGACCACCTTTAAGACGAAAGATGATGTCATTACGCTTTTAATTCATCTGGGCTACTTAACCTATGATAAAAGAAAAAATATGGCATGGATTCCTAACCGCGAAGTATCACAGGAATTTTTGAATGCAGTGGATGGGGCAGGGTGGAATGGGCTGATACAGGCATTACATTCTTCAGAAGAACTTCTTTATGATTGCGGAAAGCCAAGATTTACTATATAATAAATGAAGGTAGCAGGCAAAAAGAAACAGAAATATTCCAAAAATATATAAATGTTATCTGAAAATAGTTGGTTTGGGCAAGAAAATTTATAGAAATATAATAGGGAGGCTAAACTTATGATATATCCTTATGTAACATTAAGCGACGAAACAGAAATTGTTCATTCCGAAATAAAACCTGATGGACGAGTTAAAGTATATATTGAAAAGCCTGTGTATGATGGTTTTCATCATGCTACATGTTATTTGCCTGATTATACTTGGGAAGAGATCTATGGTTTTTCAAAAGAAGAGATAGACTATTATAGAGAATTTATTGAAAACAATGCGCATTTGATTATGGAATTTGCTCAAGAAGGAGGATTTTCGAATGCCTCAAATTTTTAAGTTTGGAGGATATATTATTTTCTTTTGGTCAAATGAAAATAAACCTGTCGAGCCTGTTCATGTCCATATTGCAAAACATAACCCAAAACCTAATTCGACGAAAGTCTGGATAACACAAAAAGGGAATGCATTGCTCTGTAACAATAATTCACAGATTCCATCAAATGAATTAAGAAAATTATTAAAATTTATAGATGCAAATAGCAATGAAATAATTAAAAAGTGGTATGAATATTTTGAAGAGATATGCTATTATTGTTAATGTATCCTTTTAAGGAAATTTTTGGATTTGTTGTAATATTGTAAGTGTGTAAAAATTCTGCCTGGTAAGAGTAGAACCAGGCAGAATTTTACCATTATTCTTTTGATGCTTCAATCACATATTTAATTGTGGAATAAAATCAGTCTTTCTTAGAAGAATTTTCTATAAAAATAAAATAATTTGATAAACTTTATAGGTGCTCCAAAGGGAATTATAATTGTTAAGTTTTGGAGCACTTATGCTATAGCTATAACTCACAACAAGTCATTATTCTTTGAGAAAAATCTGTTCCTGTACTTTGGCAACATCTACTCTTCTCTTGCGGCATTTTGCACTCCGGATAAGACGTGCAATGTTTTCTTCATTTCCCTTCATCTGTTCATACTGAATCAGATAAATGAACAATTCTGTCTGTTCTCCATGGCACTTTTTAAGCCCAAGTTCTGCGATTTCTGCTGCTTTGTCCGCATTTATATTTCGATAATACTCTATTAATTCCAGGTAAGGTTCCAGATTGTTATTAAGACATTGTTCCAGATAATCATAGTATTTTTCAGGTTTACCATATTGCTTGTATATTTTGGCTCCATACTGCTTTATGTAGCCGGAACCAATCTGATAAATAAGATCTGCACAAAGAAGATTTTCTTTTGGAGTTGTACACAAGGCTTCCATTAAATCCTTCATTGGGTCAAAAATACTATAATAGTCAAAGAAATCATTTTGGATAATCTCTTTCAAAATTTTTTCTTTTAAATCCCATGCCTCATTTTTCAGCACATCGCTCTTTATCAAATCTTCACAGATGTCCCAAATCATAATTATCTCTATCTGGTCATCAATATAGCTGTAAAAACTGAGCATTTTTATATTTCTTTGAATCTCTTTCCAGGCTATTTCAAGCGGTGATTTTGGAGGACTGTTTTTCTCTATAGTAACCATTGTCTGAAGTTCCGTAAGAAGAGATTCCTTTTCTGATAAAGTTAATGCTTCAAATATCTCTATGATTTTTTTTCGAGTCATTTATATTTTTCTCCTGTTATATTGAATGGATTTTGGGGTTAAACAGTAAAATATAAGTCCAGTAAGCTACTTTTTACTTGATGAAGATATTCTTTATCTTTACCAGAAGGCGCAAGATTAGAGAAGTTTCACCATTTACTATCATAAATCACAACTCCTGCCTGTGCTGCCACCTTCATAGCTCCAGTCATCATATTTATATGCTCAAACCAATCAAAATCCGCGCACAATGCATCATCATTTGTAGATTCTGGCATAATCTCATAATATAATTCTGCCATATCCTCCCTATACTGCTACTGTTCTGCTTTTTGCACTATCATTTTACACTGTTTGAAGTCCGGCGAGCTGTTCTACTTCCGAAACACTAAGACCTGCATCTTCTGCAATTTCCTCAATCGTCATTTTTCCTCTTTTCAGCATCCTAAGTGCAGTATTCCTCTTTGTTTCATTTTCAGCTTCATTTTTTAATTTTCTTGCACTTGTTTCAATCAATGCTCCGCTCATCATATCACCTACACCTTTCTGCACATTCTCATATTTCTGTGCAATCTCTTTAATCACATCGCCGGAAAGCTCTATGATTGTGCGTTTGTCAAACGCCCCGATCACTCCCTGCTGTTCCAGTTTGTCAAGCCTTTCCAAGATAGCCTGATACTCTGCTTTCAGTTTTTCCAGTTTCTGCCCGTTACTATTATACTCCGAAAAATTGTTCTCATGTGAAAAAATGTAAAATGGAATCAGCATCAGTAGACGTTTTTCAAAAATATCGTCAAGCGAATATTTCTGTACTTTCATAATCGGTATGTCATACTGCACCGTTCCGCCCGGTGTGACAATCACATATTTCATTTTGTCCGGTGTTTTTTTGTAAGCCCGGAGATACAGAACAGCAGTATTGGGAAATGTCACCGTCAGCGTTTCCTCCGTAACCTCGCCCTCATCAAGCGCTATCTGCGCATCATACGCAAAAAGCCTTATGGTGATTCTCCCGTCCGGCAGGCTGCTTTCGCACTCTACATGGTATTTCTTCGGTATCTTTCCGAAAACCGTAAAATTTCACGCTGGGATATATCTTACTTGACTTCGATGATAAAGTGGGCTAAACTATTAGCATGTAGAACGAAGATGATGAAAAAACTATCTGGACTTCTTGCGCGGACTTTTTAAAGGTGCAGAATATGTGGAACTGGCCTATATGACAGGAATTCTTCCGATAAAAAAATACGGGGAGCATTCAGCCATTAATATTTTTGATGAATATTCCATGGTTGATGCAAAAAATCTGGAAGAATATTTTGGATTTACCAGGCAGGAAGTGCAGGAACAATGTAAAAAGTACAATGTGAATTATGAAGATATGGCAGCCTGGTACGATGGTTACTGTCTGGGAAAGCTTCATCTTTATAATCCCAAATCCGTCGTGGATGCTTTATTATGGAAAGATTTTCAGAGTTATTGGACGGGAACAGAAACTTATGAGGCTTTAAAAGTCTATATCGATATGAATTTTGATGGACTTAAAGAAGCTGTTATTGAAATGCTGGGAGGAAAACCTTGTAAAATAAATATCCGGCAGTTCCAAAATGATATGACCACCTTTAAGACGAAAGATGATGTCATTACGCTTTTAATTCATCTGGGCTACTTAACCTATGATAAAAGAAAAAATATGGCATGGATTCCTAACCGCGAAGTATCACAGGAATTTTTGAATGCAGTGGATGGGGCAGGGTGGAATGGGCTGATACAGGTATTACATTCTTCAGAAGAACTTCTTTATGCAACCTGGGCTCTTGATGGAGATGCTGTAGCAAAGGGAATAGATGTTATTCATCAGGAAACAACATCAATATTAAAGTATAATGATGAAAATTCACTTACCTGTACAATTCTTATGGCCTATTATCATGCAAAAGCATATTATATGAACCCAATTTTAGAATTACCTTCTGGAAAAGGATTTGCTGACATTGTCTATCTTCCACAGCGAAATACAGATAAACCAGCACTGCTTATTGAATTAAAATGGAATAAATCAGCAAAAGGCGCTATTGCACAAATAAAAGAAAAACAATATACATCCTGGATAAAAAATTATACGGGTGATATTCTTCTCATAGGAATTAATTATAATAAAAATAAAGGGCATAGCTGTATAATTGAAAAATTCACAAAATAATTTTCTATAAAATAATTTGATAAACTTTATAAGTGCTCCAAGGGGAATTATAG
>VSOC01000135.1 GCA_009774615.1 Lachnospiraceae bacterium | reverse complement strand
GATATATTCTTTGAAAATCTTTAAGAAAATCCCTAATCTCAAACAACTCTCAACCCAATTTCTGTAAAAAATAGTGTCAATTAAAGTATAGTTTAGTTGACACGCAAAAAAACCCTGTAAAATTGCGGGTTTTTGAACTTTTATCGGTGAAAAAAAGGTACAAAAAGGTGTAAAAAAACAGTGCGGGAAATAAGCATGAAGAAAGGGAGATGCTTTGTGGAAGAAAGGCTAAAAGAGGGGTTTTATGCAAGGTTTCTAGGCGGATTTTCCCTGAAGTTTGCAGGGCAGGAAATGCTTTTTGATGTTAATCCCCAGGGGAAAACGATGCAGTTAATTTATTTTTTGCTGAAATCCGGTGCAAATGGCTGTGAGAAAAAGGAACTTTTAGAACTGGTTCGGCCGGGGGAAAAAGACCGGAAAAGACGGATGAATAATTTTCGTCAGCAGATTTTTCGGGTGCGTGAACTGATTCATGATTCCTATTTCCCGCAAGGAGATTACTTTGTTTATCAGGGAAACCGCTGTTATTTTACACTGGATTATCCTCTTTATGTGGACACAGAGAGGCTGGATGCATTAATTAATCAAATGCGCACAAAACCGGTAGCCCGGCAGTTGTGTGAGGAATATTGTGAAGCTTACACCGGAGAGTTTCTCCCGGTTCTTGGCGGGGAGGAATGGGTGGCCCTGGAAAGTGCTTATTACCAAAACTGGTATTTTACCTGTTTAAGTCAGCTTTCCGTCTGCTTAAAGGAAGAGGGAAAGTTTGAACAGCTTTTGCGGCTGAGTGCGGCGGCAAGCCAGATTCATCCCTATGATGAGTGGCAGGTGGTGCAGATAGAATGTCTTCTGGCGTTAGGGCGGCGCAGGGAAGCACAAAAGATTTATGAAGAGGCAGGTGAGATGTTTTATAACGATTTGGGAGTGAATGCTTTAGAACGAGTGATGGCAAGTTATCCGCAGGAAAGTCATTTCTGTCCAATGGCAAGGGTTATGGAAAAGGTGAAGGAAGGACTGGACGAGGAGGAAGGACAAAAGCAGGGGGCTTACTGCTGCAGTTATCCCAGTTTTATGGATATTTATCGAATACGGGCAAGGATGGATGAGGCAAAGGAAGAAGACAGCTTCTTGCTTTTATGCACATTGTCCGCAGAAAAAGGGGAGTGGAGGGAAGACGAAGGCAAAGAACAGATGGAACTTTTTCAGAAGATGCTCCTAAAACAGACCCGGGCAGACGATGTTTATACCCAGTACAGCAAAAATCAGTATCTGGTGCTTTTATCCGGTGCAGGAAAGGCGGGTGAAGAGCTGGTGATTTCCCGGCTGAAGGAGAACTGGAAGGAATCCGGAGGCCGGGCAAGGGTGAAGTTTTCTGTGGATAAGGTGGAAAGAGCGCATTAAACCACAGGCCGTGTCGTCTGTGTTAGAAGGAGATTACAGAGTGGAGGATTAAATGAACAGGAAAGAAACGTTCGTTGTGCACATTATCAGTCAGGAGAATACGACCTGGCAGGGACAGGTGACCTGGTTGGAACAAAAAGAAACCATCAGTTTCCGAAGTTTTCTGGAACTGGTAAAACTCATGGATCATGTCATTATGGAAGGTGAGGCAGTGGGCTGAAACGGTCGATAAAGATGCTGTGACAGGAAGACAGTGACAGAAAAGCAATGAAAGAAAAACAGTGATAGGAAAGCAGTGACGAGTAAACGGCGATAGAAAAACAGTGATAGGAAAGCAGCGATGGGAAATCGGGGATTAAAGGCAGTATATGGTATTTTGTTTATCCTTGCAGCAGCAGGGGCAGTTGGATATGGAGTCAGCACATGGAAGAGGCTTCAAGGAAACCGGGAGCAGGGCAGAGCAGAGCCTTCTGTGCACATCGCAGTACAGGAGAGCGGGAGTGCAGGGAAAGAATCGGTATTGCCTGAAGAGGAAGGCACAATGCAATCGGTAAAAACAGGCGAGATGCCAAAGGGAACTGGCGGGGTGCAGGAAGTACCAGAAGAAACAGAAAAAGCGCAGAAAATACCGGAACAAACAGGAAAAGCTCAGGAAGTACCAGAAGAAACGGACAGTGCATGGGAGAATCCAGAAGAAGGCATTGTGTTTGGCTATGTGGATGAAAAAACGGCTGTACCGGAATTATCCGAGGAGGTACTGGTGCAGGTAGAACGGATAAATCACGGGGAAGGGCTGGCGCAAGTAACCGGATTGACGGAATTGAAAAATCATTTTGCCCTGATAGGAATAAAAGGAATTATTGCCTGGGACAAAGAAACGGGGGAGGAGGTTGACGGCGGCGGAGAGGTCACGCTGTATGTACCAAACCTAATCCAGGGGCTTTCAAAGGCAGCAGTGCTGTTTTACGGCAGGGAGTCCGGTCAATGGGAGGTTATCTCTGTACCGGAAAGCGCTGTGGATACAGCGGCAAAGATGCTGACGGCGGAACTGCCGGGAGCCGGATTGATGACGGTCATTTATCAGAGAGAATAAGGATTGTCTGTCTGACCGGATATCCGGATAAAAATCTGCCGGAAGAATAGAACTTACGACAACGAAAAACCAGCAGGGGGATGTGCTGATGTATCATGGGGAAAGAGGCAAGAAGAAGTCTTTGGTTATTGTAACCGTGGAAACGGTGGCTTTTGTGGTTGCGGACAATGTGAAAAGCAGCAGCTATGGCGGGCAGTACAGGCTTCAGATTGTCCTGATGGATGATAACGGAAAGGGAAAAATAGGAAGCCGGATTAACGGGGTGGAAGTGGTTGCAGCGGCAGATACCGGGATAGAATATGTGTGCCGCCAGTGGGTGGATGAGGTGCTGATTGCATTGCCCAAAGAAGTTCCTTTTCCGGATTCTTTTTACCGCTATTTGATTGAAATGGGGGTGACGGTGCATTTAAACCTGCTGAAAGCAGTGAAGATTGAAGGGCATAAGCAGGATATAAAGAAGCTGGGAGAATATACGGTGCTCAGCAGCAGCTTCTATCGGATTACCGCTAGGCAGTCGGTCTGCAAGCGTATGCTGGATATTGCCGGAGGAATCTTCGGATGCCTGCTGACGGCTGTACTCTGCGTAATAATGGGACCGTTGATTTATATCCAGTCGCCGGGACCTGTTTTCTTTTCGCAGGAGAGAATCGGCAAGAATGGGAAGCGTTTTAAGATGTATAAATTCAGGAGCATGTACCCCGGCGCAGAGAAACAAAAAAATGCGCTGATGGAGAAAAACCAGGTGAAAGACGGGATGATGTTTAAGATTGAAGATGATCCCAGGATTATCGGAGGAAGGAACGGGATAGGGAGATTTATCCGAAAATACTCTATTGATGAATTTCCGCAGTTCTGGAACGTACTTAAAGGGGAAATGAGCCTGGTGGGAAGCCGGCCGCCGACGATAGATGAATGGATGAAATATGAGTGGCATCACCGAATAAGGCTGACGACGAAACCCGGGATTACGGGGCTGTGGCAGATCAGCGGCAGAAGCAAGATTCAGGATTTTGAAGAAGTGGTAAGGCTGGATAAGGAATATATTGATCACTGGAGTATTCGAGGGGATATTCGGATTATTTTGAAAACGATAAAGGTCGTCATTCGAGGGGACGGGGCGTGTTAGTATGGATTAGTTAAGATAAAATGATAGAAGGGTCAAAAGGTCTTTTTCCGCTTTTTATAATACAGAATGCAGCCAGGCAGCAGAAAGGATGTAAGAATGACAGGAATAGTGGATATTCATGCCCATATCCTTCCGGGGATTGATGATGGTGCACAAAGCATGGAGGAAGCCTGCCAGATGCTTTCCATGGCAGCAAAGCAGGGGATTTGCAAGGTAATTGCCACACCGCATGTTATACATAAGAGCCAGGTGACTTATCTTCAAAAGCTGGCTGCTTTGCTGGAAGAAAAAGTGAAGAGAAATTTTTTGGATGTTAAGCTTTATCTGGGGCAGGAAAATTTCTATCATGAAGATTTATCCGGGCAGTTAGACTGCGGTGAGGCGCTGACGATGGCGGGCAGCCGTTATGTTTTGATAGAATTTGCCTTGGGGGTTTCGTACAGAGAAATGTACCGTGCTGTCCGAAAGCTTTTAAACTCCGGCTATTGGCCGATTCTAGCCCATATGGAGCGCTATATCTGTCTGCGAAACGAAGAAAATCTGGATGATTTACGGGCAGCCGGGTGCCTGATGCAGATGAATTACAGCGGTTTATCCGAGCCGTGGTTTCGGTCAGAAACACGCTGGAAGAAAAGAAAGGTGCTGGCGGATAAAGTTGACTTTCTTGGAACCGATATGCACCGTCTGGATTACCGTCCGCCAAAGATAGAAAAGGCAGTAAAATGGCTGGAGGGCTGTGCCGGGGAAGGAATTGTACAGAAAATAATGATAGAAAACCCCCATTATATTCTTAATGGAGAATGGACAGGTCGGAGAAAATAGAGATGGATCAGATAAGAAAGGGCTATCGAGAAGATGAAGCAGAAATTGATTTGCTGGAATTATTGCAGGCATGGAAGAAACGGTTCTGGCTGATTTTGCTGGCAGGGATAATCGGCGGAGGCGGCGCAGGGGCATTCAGCAAGTTCATCCTTACCCCGCAGTATACTTCAACCGCAATGCTGTATGTACTTTCTAAGGAAACAACGCTGACTTCTCTTGCCGATTTACAGATTGGAAGTCAGTTGACAAAAGATTACCAGGTCATTATTACCAGCCGTCCCGTGTTAGAGGAAGTGATTATGCGGGTGGGGCTGGATATCGATTATAAAAAGTTAAGAAAAAAGCTGAAGATTGATAACCCCGCAGACACAAGGATTATCAGCATATCCATCGATGACCCAGATCCGGTAATGGCAAAGGCGATTGTGGATCAACTGGCAGATTCTTCGTCCGATTATATCGGAGAATTGATGGAAATGGTTCCTCCAAAACTGATTGAAGACGGGGAAGCAGCAAAGCGTCCGACGAAGCCGCTCAGCAAAAGAAACGCCGTTTTCGGTGCGGTATTCATGGCTGCCCTGGTGTGCGGAATTATTGCGGTTGAAGTGATTTTAAATGACACCGTGCGGGCAGAGGAGGATGTGGAGAAATATCTGGGACTTAGTATTCTGGCATCTGTTCCCGGGCGGGAAAAGGATGCAAAAGAAGATAAAAAGATAAAAGAAAAAGAAGTTGCAGGGATGGCGGAGGAAAAAAAGGAGAAGAACATAAAGATATTAAAGAAGAAAGGCAAAGGAGGTGCAGCAGATGGAAAATCCGGTACTGGAACTGAAAAGGGAAATGCATAAGGATTACTATTATAGCGAAGCCATCAAGACGCTGCGCACAAATCTGCAGTTTTGCGGAAGAAGTATTAAGGTAATTATGTTGACCAGCGCGACGCCGGATGAAGGAAAAAGTGATATTTCATTTGCACTGGCGCAGTCCCTGGCACAGATTGGGAAAAAGACACTGTTAGTTGACGGCGATATCCGAAAATCCGTGCTTCCAGCCAGGTATCAGATAACCCAGGAGATTAACGGGCTGTCACAGTATTTAAGCGGACAGAGAGATTTGGAAGAGATTATCTATGAAACCAGTGAGAAAAATCTCAGTGTTATCTTTTCTGGGCCGTACTCGCCTAATCCTGCGGAACTTTTGGAGGAAGATGCCTGCAGCAGGATGTTTGAGGTGCTTCGGGTTAATCATGAGTATGTTATTGTAGACACGCCTCCGATGGGCAATTTGGCGGATGGGGCAATTATTGCAAGAAACTGTGACGGTGTACTGCTGGTGATTGAAAGCGGGGCAGTCAGCTACCGTCTGGAGCAGAAGGTGAAGGCGCAGTTAGAGAAAACAGGATGCCGTATCCTGGGAGCGGTATTGAATAAAGTGGATATCCGGGGAAATGGATACTACGGAAAGTATGGGAAATACGGCAGATATAAAGCTTATGACAGATACCTTGGGGGAAACAGCCAGTGAGAAAAAGGAGTCAGCATAGAAACCGGAATAAAAGGCTGAGAAGATGGTACAGAATTTTGGCAGCAGGAGGGATTTTAAGCTTTTTTGTGCTGCTGGCGGTTAGTGTCTATTTCTATGGGCAGAGGAAGAACGCCGAAAATACTGCCAGGGAAGGTTTTACGGGAGAGAATTTTGTGAGAGAAGGTATTGGGGAAGAAAATCTTGTGGGGGAAGATATTGTGGGAGAAAATTTTGTAGGAGAAGATACTGCGGCAGAGAATTTTTCGGAAAATTTTTTTCAGGAGAAGACGGTAGAATATGGGGGAAAACGTTATCGCAGAAGCAGTAATGTAAAAGCGATTCTCTGCATTGGCGTGGACAGGGAAGGAAAGATGGGGGAGAAAACACCGTTTACCATGGGCGGGCAGGCTGACGGGATTTACATTATCGCTCAAGATACGGCAAGGAATACCCTGAAATTTCTTATCGTGCCAAGGGATAGCATGACGGAGATTATTTTGACGGATGTCAGCGGAAATGTGCTGGGAAAAGATATCCAGCATTTGAATCTGGCCTATGCCTATGGAGATGGACGAGAACTGAGCTGTGCGCGGGTAGAGGAGGCTCTTTCGAAAATGCTTTGCGGATTTTCGTTTGAGCATTATGTGGCAGCCGATGTGGATAGCATTAATCTGATTAATCAGCAGGTAGGCGGAGTGACGGTTACGGTTCCTAAAGGAATGGAAAAAACAAATCCGGCTTTTGTGGAAGGGGCAAAGATAAGGCTGGAGGGGGAACTGGCCGAAGCTTTTGTTCGTTACCGGGATATCGAAGAAGAACATTCGGCAGTTTACCGTTTGGACAGACAAAAAGAATTTATGATTCATTTTCAGGATGCCCTTCAGGAAAAGGCTAAGGAGAACGGCAATATTATTGTAGAAATCTTAGAAGAGATAAAAGACTATATGGTTACGGATATGGAGAAGGATGAATATCTGAAACTGGCAATCGATGCCGTGGGTGCCCAAGACCTGGACGAAAAGGACTTTTACACCTTGCCCGGACAGTCCGTTGTGGGCGAGGTGTACAATGAATTTTATCCGGACAGAAAAGCCATTGTCCCTATACTTCTGGAACTGTTTTACCGGGAGGCTGCCTGAAAGGAAGTCTGGATGCTGTTTAGCAGTTGTTTTGGAAACAGCCGGAAAAGCGCAATAACCGGGCGAAAACCGCCTGTTTATTGAATAAATTTAAGGAAAGAAGGTGAATGACGTATGTGGAGCAAAAAACGTTTCCTGGCCCTTGTGCTGTCGGTGATTCTGGCAGCAGGAAGTGTAGGTCTGACCGCCTATGCTGCGCCCAGTCCCAGTTCAGGAGGAACGACCGTCAGTCGAGGGAATCGGCGTGACCCGTCCCCTCCGCCTGCACCGGTAACGATTGAGAACCCTGTTGTGCCGTTAGCCGAACTGCCAAGTGAACCATCGGTGGAAATCCCGGAAGAGGAAGTGCCGCTGGCAGTAATTTCTGATGAAGAAGTCCCCCTGGCCATGCTTCCGAGCGAGGAAGTGCAGGTGCCGGTGATATCAAAGGAAGAAGTGCCGTTAGTGGGATTACCTAAAACCGGAGATTCCAGCAAAAACAGACTTTGGCTGATGCTGTTTGCCGGATCTGGTGCGGGAATTGTGACACTGGAGATGATGAACCGACGAAGCCGGAGAAGAAGTAAAGAGAAGTAAAGAATTTGTGCGCCGCCCTTAGGGGCGGTTGCTGAAAGAGGAATTGCTTATGGAAAAAAGAATAAAGGTTGCATTGGTAGGCTCTTCTGGCGGTCATTTAATGCATCTTTATCAATTAAAACCCTTTTGGATGAATAAAGAGAGATTTTGGGTGACATTTGATAAAATAGATGCCCGAACACTATTACGAGGTGAGAAAATTTATCCTTGCTATTATCCAACAAATAAAAGTATTAAAGCATTAATTATAAACACAATTATTGCATGGAAGGTGCTTAAAAGAGAACAGCCGAATTTAATTGTATCGTCTGGAGCAGCAGTAGCAGTTCCCTTTTTTTATCTTGGAAAAGTATTTGGTATAAAATTAGTTTATATTGAAGTGTTTGATCGAATTAATAGTCCAACATTAACCGGTAAATTAGTTTATCCGATTGCCGATCAATTTGTTGTTCAGTGGAAAGAAATGAAGAAGGTTTATCCCAAAGCGGTAAATTTAGGGAGTATATTTTAAATGTTCAATGCGAAAAAGGGGGTTGAAAATGATTTTTGTGACTGTGGGCACACATGAACAGCCATTTAATCGGTTAATTCGCTATATGGATAACTTAAAAGAAGGCGATGAACTGCAAGAAGAAATAATTCTACAGACCGGATTCAGTACATATAAACCCAGGAATTGTAAATGGAGTGTATTGTATTCTTATCAGGATATGATGAAATTGGTTGAAGAAGCAAGAATCGTTATTACTCATGGCGGCCCGTCAAGTTTTATTATGGCATTACAGGCAGGAAAGGTGCCGATTGTTGTTCCAAGAAAGAAATGTTTTAGAGAACATGTCAATAATCATCAAGTAAAATTTGCAAGAGCTGTAGAAGAACATCAGAAAAATATTATTGTTGTAGAAAATATTGAAGAACTTAAAGGAAAAATAGATGATTATGAACGAATAGTTTCATTAATAAATATAAAGTTGGAAAATAATCAAATGAAATTTAATGAGGAGTTTGAGAGGTTGGTTGAAGGAGTATTAATGAAGAATCAATAAAGAAAAGGGAGAATGAAATGTTTCTTTTTATTAGCGGAAGTTATTCGGCAAGCCCCGAAGGAATAGCTGCATCAGCACAATTACTGTTAGATGCAATGTCGAAATTGTATCCTAAAAATAAGTTAGAACTTTTGACAACAAATGTGCCGATAATTAAAGAGTATATTAAAAAAAATCAGGTGTTTCATGTAACGTATTTTGATAATTGGAAAACCAACTTTAAAAATATAAAGAAATATATTCACTTATTAAAAAAGGATAATATTACAGTAATTCATATGGAATATCC
>VSOC01000134.1 GCA_009774615.1 Lachnospiraceae bacterium | reverse complement strand
CTTATTATGTACGGATTTATGGAGCGTACCAGAGATGGCCGACAATATTGGCTCACAAATTAGAAGGAGGAAAGGATTCTTCCAGATGCAGGGTGATAGGAAGAACAAAAAGAACAAAAGTTCGACTTCACATCTATACAAATTTAACGATTTGTGGTAAGATAAAAAAGATCTTTAGTGCTGCCACGTCCGTATAGAATTACGGAGGTGCGCCAAGTTGCAAAAACAGCAAATTGTGAACGGGATTCGTCGTGGGCCTGTTTTTCCCTGATTTGAGTAAAAGCCACGACGAAAATAAAATGTTCCACGACGAATTTTTGTCCGATACGCATCTTTTTTTACTATGAATTTTGGAGGTGGTATTTGTGCAAACTGCACAAAAAATATTCGAACTTCACAGCGAATACAAGCCCACCGGCGACCAGCCCCAGGCCATAGAAGCCCTGGTGGGTGGGTTCCGGGAAGGCAATCAATTCCAGACTTTACTGGGAGTTACGGGTTCCGGGAAGACTTTTACCATGGCGAATGTGATCGCACAGCTGAACAAACCGACTTTGGTAATAGCGCACAATAAGACATTAGCGGCCCAGCTCTATGGCGAGTTCAAAGAGTATTTTCCGAGTAACGCAGTGGAATACTTTGTGTCCTACTACGACTACTACCAACCCGAAGCCTACGTCCCCTCCACGGATACTTACATTGAGAAGGATTCCGCTATCAATGACGAGATCGACAAGCTGCGCCATTCCGCCACGGCGGCACTTTCGGAGCGTCAGGACGTGATTATTGTGGCGTCAGTTTCCTGTATTTACGGTCTGGGAAGTCCGATTGATTACCAGAATATGGTCATTTCCCTGCGTCCCGGTATGGTTAAGGATCGCGATGAGATGATTGAGAAGCTGGTGGATATCCAGTACACCAGAAATGATATGGATTTTCACCGCGGAACCTTCCGGGTGCGCGGGGATGTGGTGGAGATCTTCCCTGCCTATTCAGGCAATGAAGCCTATAGGATTGAGTTTTTCGGTGACGAGGTGGATCGGATTACGCAGATTGATGCTTTAAATGGTGAGAGCAAGATGCTGCTTAACCATGTGGCGATTTATCCGGCCTCGCATTATGTCGTGCCCAAGGATAAGATGATGGCGGCGACGGAGAACATTCTTGCGGAGATGAAGGAACAGGTGGCGGCATTTAAAAGCGAGGATAAGCTGTTAGAGGCGCAGAGGATTGCTGAACGGACGAATTTTGATGTGGAAATGATGCGGGAAACCGGGTTTTGCTCCGGGATAGAAAACTATTCCCGCCATTTAACCGGTTCGGCACCGGGGGAGCCGCCGTTTACGCTGATGGATTATTTCCCGGACGATTATCTGATTATTATTGATGAATCCCATATCACCCTGCCTCAAGTACGGGGAATGTTTGCCGGGGACAGGTCGAGAAAGACGACCCTGGTCAATTACGGCTTCCGCCTTCCCTCGGCCCTGGATAACCGCCCGTTAAATTTCACTGAGTTTGAGAGCAAGATTGCGCAGATGCTGTTTGTTTCGGCCACGCCCTCCGTCTATGAAGCAGATCATGAATTCCTGCGGGCAGAACAGGTTATCCGTCCCACCGGTCTTTTAGATCCGGAGATTTCTGTCCGTCCGGTGGAAGGCCAGATTGATGATTTGGTTTCTGAGGTGAATAAAGAGGTCAAAGGCCATCACAAGGTACTGATCACCACTCTGACAAAGCGTATGGCAGAGGATTTAACCGATTATATGCGTGAGGTGGGAATCCGGGTAAAATACCTTCACTCGGATATCGATACCCTGGAACGTGCAGAGATTATCCGGGATATGCGGATGGATGTGTTTGATGTGTTAGTGGGAATTAACCTTCTTCGCGAGGGTCTGGATATCCCGGAAATTACGCTGGTGGCAATCTTAGATGCCGATAAAGAAGGCTTTCTGCGCTCCGAAACCTCGCTGATCCAGACCGTAGGCCGTGCTGCCCGAAATGTGGACGGACATGTGATTATGTATGCGGATACCATCACAGATTCCATGAAGAAAGCCATCGAAGAAACTGCCCGCCGCCGCGCCATCCAGCAGAAATACAATGAAGAACACCAGATAACCCCGACCACTATTAAAAAAGCCGTTCGGGAATTAATTGCCATCTCCAAGGCCGCAGATACGAAGGATAAGTCCTTTGCCAAAGACCCGGAATCCATGGATGCAAAGGAACTGGAAAAACTTTCCAAAGAACTTTCCAAGAAGATGCGTCAGGCCGCAGCCGAGTTAAATTTCGAGGAGGCCGCCAAGCTGCGTGACCGGATGCTTGAGATAAAGAAGATGCTTTTGGATATGGAATGACAGATAAAGAATGACAGATAAAGAATGACAGGTAATCCTAAAAACATTGACTTTTATTTGTCTTGCGCGTACAATGGTACTGCCTGATACAGGGTGAATGATTCAGGCAGAAACAGGAGTAAACCGGAAATGAAGTTAAATGAATGTGAGAAAGGCGGCACTTATTTTGTGCACCGTGTACTGGTAGCAGAAGCCATTGGACGAAGGTTAGAGGCACTGGGCGTTAATGAGGGAACGGAAATTACGGTATTAAATAAAAAGGGCAGCGGGTCGGTTATCGTAAAGGTCAGGGGAACCCGTCTGGCTATGGGAAGAAAGATTGCCGAAGGGATTGAGGCAGAAAAGGAAAGGGCAGCATCCCATCAGGTGTTTGCCGGCGGCAAAGGGGGCAGAGGATGATGGAAGAGAGCAGACGTCCGATCCGGGTTGGCTTTGTAGGAAATCCCAATTGCGGAAAAACAACATTGTTTAATGCCTTTACCGGAGCTAAGTTAAAGGTGGCTAACTGGCCCGGTGTTACGGTGGAACGTGTGGAAGGGGAATTGGATTATAAGGGAAGGCAGATTAAGGTGATTGACCTTCCGGGGATTTACAGCCTCAGTTCCTTTACGATTGAAGAAAAGGTGACAAGGAAATGTATTGAAGACGGCGAGGTGGATGTGATTATCAATGTTGTGGACGCCTCGTCGCTGGAGAGAAATCTTTACCTGACCCTGCAGCTTCTGGAACTGAAAAAGCCCGTTATTCTGGCATTAAATATGATGGATATTATTGAAGAGCGGGGAATGGAGATTGACCTTCACCGTCTGCCGGAGATGCTGGGGAATATTCCTGTCGTTCCGGTTTCCGCCAGGAAGCGCACAGGGCTGGATGTGCTGATGCATGCCGTTGTCCATCACTATGAGGAGGAACCGCAGGGAATTGTGGTGCATTACCACCGGGAACTGGAAAAGAAGATTGCAAGGGTGGAGGCCATCTTAAGGGAGAATTACGGGGAGATGGAAAACCTGCGCTGGCATGCGGTTAAGCTTCTGGAATACGACGAAGTGGTGGCTGAGGATCATCCCGTGGATGTGCGGGAAATTGCCGATAAAAATTACAGCAAACAGATTATTAATGAAAAATACGACTATATTGAGGAAGTTATTGCTGAATGTCTGTTTAATAAGGAAGAAAAATCAGCCTGGACAGACCGAGTCGATGAGGTTTTATGCCATCCGCTCTGGGGAATCCCTGTGTTCTTAGGAATTATGGCTCTGGTGTTCTTCTTAACCTTCACCGTGGGCGATTTCTTAAAGGGGTATTTTGAGCAGGCATTGGATGTATTCTCAGGACTTGTCCTGCATCTTCTGGAAACGGTACATACCTCTTCCTGGATGATCTCACTGATCGTCGATGGAATCATTGCCGGCGTGGGGGGAATCCTTACCTTTCTTCCCAATATCTTTATTCTCTTCCTTGCCCTGGCCTTTTTGGAGGACAGCGGTTATATGTCGAGAGTGGCCTACGTGATGAATGAAACCATGGGGATGGTTGGGCTTTCCGGTCGGGCATTTTTGCCCATGCTTTTAGGTTTTGGCTGTACCGTCCCGGCGGTAATGGCGACCAGGGCATTAGAAAGTCCAAAGGACAGAAGGAGGACGATTTTAATTACGCCCTTTATGTCCTGTTCTGCCCGTCTGCCGATTTATGTGCTTTTTGCAGGTATGTTTTTCCCGGACAATGCCCTCCTGGTCGCCTATTCCCTGTATCTGGTCGGTATGGTGATGGCGATCCTGATTGCCTTTTTTGCCTATAAGCTTTCCGATTCACCGGAGGACAATGCGCTGTTAATCGAACTTCCTGAATATAAGACACCCAACGCCCGCACCGTTGCCATCTATGTATGGGAAAAGGTTAAGGATTATCTGACTAAGGCGGGAACGACGATTTTTCTGGCCTCGATCCTTTTATGGTTTGTGCTGAATACAGGTTCCGTTGGTTTTGTTTCGGATGTTTCCGACAGCTTTGCCGCAGCCTTTGGAAGGATTTTAGCCCCCCTTCTGGCACCCGCAGGTCTGGGACAGTGGCAGATAGCCGTAGCCCTGATTTCCGGATTATCAGCAAAGGAAGTGGTGGTTTCCAGCTTTTCCGTCCTTTACGGGATAGGAAATATTAATTCGGCCCAGGGCATGGAACTCTTAAGCACCCGTCTGGCTTCCGCCGGTTTTGGTGCGCTAAATGCCTATGCCCTGCTGATTTTCTGCCTGCTGTATACCCCCTGTGTGGCGGCTATCGGTACGATAAAGCGGGAAACCGGTTCCTGGCGGTGGACGCTTGGGATGGTTGTTTTTCAGCTTTTTGTTGCCTGGACAGGAGCTGTGCTGGTTTACCAGGTTGGAGGATTTTTCTTTTGAATCGTTATTGCTGTAGGAAAAATTATCTGAAAGAGTCCGGATTGCCGGACTCTTTTTGCAGAAGTTACTGTCTGGATGTATTACCCGGATAAAGATTATCCGTTAATACTTGTTAGCGCAGGGGCATGGGAAACCATCGAAATCTGATCCGTGTCCCGGTGATAGCAGTAAATCTGATTGGAAAGGCGATCTTCGATGGAAACTTCGGTATCATTAATATCTTTAACCAAAAGTCCCATATCTTCATAATTATAATCTTTGCAGTCAGCAACTAAAAGCACTTCATGAATACTGGACGGAAGAATAAGAATATCCTGGTCAAGCTGCCGGGCAAAGTCCCGGATGACATGGGGATAGGTCATGCAGGCAGCGCCGTTTACCCCTACCGGATTGGAGAGAACATAGAGGGTGGGAAAAACCGGCTGTTTTTCCGTGCGCTGCCTATCGGCCTCCTCCAAAAGTGCATCTAAGGTTTCCTCCTGATAATTTTCCCCAAGAGCTTCCTTGGCAAGCTGTTTGAGCACGTCGCTCATGGGCTGGATTCTGGGCGGAAGGAGCTTTGGCGTATTTTCCAGAGCTGCCAAAAATAATTCTTTCTCCCGTATCTTCCAGGTCTGCACATGATCTTTATGAATCAGTGCCGTCACATAGCCCTGTTCCCGCTGTTCTATCAGCAGATAGCAAACCAGGGACATATCGTGGAAGGGCATGTGCGGGAGATAATCCAGCATTGTCCGGTTGGCCTGGGTATTCACCAGCTTATAGACAATCCGATCCTTGACGTCCTGGTAAGAGGCAAAAACCCGGGAATCCAGATAGGGCAGACCGGGATTTTCCAGATAAAGCTGATAAATCATATCAAAAATATCTTCCATGGGACGTCCGTTTTTCATTTCCTGGTAAAAATCATTCAAATAAATCGTCGGTGCAACCTGGTCATGTTTATGGCAGACCGAGATTCCGTCACGGGTAACACCATTGTTTTTGGGAATAGAGCGCAGAGTGACGATATAATCCTCGCCAAGCCGCTGTTCTAAACCTTTGGTCACTAATTGTAAAAATAATGCATAATCCATAATCGAACCTCCATCACTTAAGTAAAGATTTGTTAGTCAATGTTGTTGCTGCTCACACGTTTACAGCAACGTTTTCCCCATCAAAAAAGAGGAAGATTGTACTTTTTCGCAGAAATATACAGAAGAGTACAGAATAAATCCCGAATTACATGGGTGAAAACAGATATAACTTTCATTCAATTGTGTTATTTTGGAATATTAAAGCTGGAAGAAACCAGCTTTATGCCTGAGAATTAAGTATTAGACAACAGGCATAGGATATGGCAGTACCTTACGAACATGAAGGTGGTCCTACTTATGGACACTTACAGCGAGAATTCGCTGAATAAGAAGTAATAAAATGATTATAGACGAAATATGTTGAAATTTCAAGAGGAAAATGTAATTTTTTGTAAAAAATCTGTGCAAAGATTAAAGATTATAGAAGATAAGTCAAAGGAGATTCGGAATGTCCGATAAAACGGGTACTTTCTTAAGTAAGTTAAAGCTTTCGGTGAAGAAGATTCTGCAGTAATTCTACATCGGAGGAAGTAAGACGTAGGTTGGTGCAGTAATTTTTTTCATCGGGTGTTTTTACGGTCAATTCCACGATGGTTCCTTCTTTTATTCCATCTTTTCCCACAGCCTGAAGAAAAAGAGGGAACTTGGGATGATTCTGCCGAAAAGTTTCCAGCATTTCTTGAAACTGCATAAGTTGAAACGGATGAAATCCCATAAGTACCCTCTTTTCCAATTGTGTGGATATTTGATAAAACGGAGATGGAGGGATTCGAACCCTCGTACCGGGATGAACCGATAAACGCATTTCGAGTGCGCCGCGTTACGGCCGCTTCGCTACATCTCCTGACTGCAGAGGCAGTAAAGCCTCTGCTTTTACTGCAACATTTTTATTATACATGAAAAAAAACGTTTTGAATAGTAGTAAATTTAAAAAAAATACCGAAAATTTCAGAAAAAAATTGGTGAAATATAACAATAACCGCTGAATGCCGCACGAAACCTTCCAGTGCTTCCAGTGTCCGTAAGCCGTTGCGCCGCGATAAATCAATGTATTATTCCTTTCCGCTCCAGCAGTAAGTGCAGAGTTTTTCTGCTCCGATTCCGATAGATTCAATTAAATCATCCAGCCGATGGAATTTCAGGGATGTGAAATTCAGTTTTTTCCGTATCCCCTCAATCATATCCAGATATTTCTGGCTGTCCGGATTGACGTATTCGTCCAGCAGTTTGTCCGTCACCAAATCACCTTCCAACTCACGGATTACCTGTCGGGTAATTAAGTCCATCTCGGATTTGGAGCGGGAAAAGTTTAAATACTTACAGCCAAAGAGCAGCGGCGGGCAGGCGGGGCGGATATGCACTTCTTTCGCGCCGCTCTGGTATAAAAATTCCGTAGTTTCCCGAAGCTGTGTTCCGCGCACGATAGAATCATCGATTAAAAGCAGGCGTTTTCCGTGAATCAGTGCATCGACGGGAATCAGTTTCATTTTGGCAATTAAATTTCGCTGGCTTTGGTTCTGGGGCATGAATGACCTGGGCCAGGTTGGTGTATATTTAATAAACGGACGGGCAAAGGGAATTCCGGATTCATTAGCATAACCAATTGCATGGGCAATACCGGAATCAGGAACACCGGCTACAATATCGGGATGGATTTCTTTTTCTTGGCAGCAGTTTTTTGCACAGCCCTTGCATCCCAGATCCCGCTGGGCAAGAATCTGTCCGCAGCGGTAGCGCATTTCTTCTACATTTACTCCTTCATAGCTGGAAGTCGGATAGCCATAATAGGCCCAGAGGAAGGAACAGATTTTCATTTCGTTTCTGGGTTTGCTCAAGGACTGGATTCCCTCCGGAGTAACCAAGACGATTTCTCCCGGGCCAAGTTCGGAGTAATCGTGATAGCCCAGATTAATGTAGGCAAAACTTTCAAAGGATACGCAGAAGGCTTGTTCCTTCCTGCCGATAACGATGGGCGTTCTGCCATAGCGGTCACGGGAAGCGTAAATTCCTTCGGGGGTCAGAAGAAGAATGCTCATGGAACCTTCGATACATTCCTGGGCATAGAGAAGACCCTCCACCAGACTCTGGCGCTGATTAATGATGGAAGCCGTCAACTCTGTGGCATTGATCCGGCCTCCGCTCATCTCCATAAAGTGGATGTGTCCGTTTTCATAAGCCTGTCGCACGAGTTCCTCTTCATTATTAATCTTTCCCACGGTAACAATGGCATAGCTGCCTAAGTGGGACTGGATGAGCAGAGGCTGCGGTTCATTGTCCGAGATAGAACCTATGCCGGAACATCCTTCCAGCTCTTCGACATCCCGCTCAAACTTGGTGCGGAAAGGAGAGTTTTCGATATTGTGAATGCTCCTCTGAAAGCCCTGCTTGCCATAGACAGCCATACCGCCTCTTCGGGTTCCCAGGTGAGAATGATAGTCTGTGCCGAAAAATAAATCCATAACACAGTTTTCTTTTGCAGTTACGCCAAAAAATCCACCCATAGATGATTTTCCTCCCAAAATGTTTAATTCAACAAGTCTTACATTATTCAATAACCGTATAATAATAGTAATTTTCCAATGTACGATATTCTGTCCCTTAAATTGTATCATAATTGCTATTGGTAATACAATCCGGCAGATATATTAAATATTCTTATAAATAAACGGGAAAAATATAGCATATAGCCGAATGTTCTTTGATAAAACGAATATTCATAAAAATCAGCATCGACAAAAATTGACATCTGAAGAAAATCGCGATAGACTGATAGAAAAGCAGTTATCGTAAATGCAGATAAACAGCAGCAAATAGCTTTATGTGTCTGCCCGGCACAGATAAAGCATAAGATGGGGAAGAAAAGTATGAGAAAGGGAGGTTGCTGTGAACATGTGAACAGCAGCAAAGGGAGAGCATGGCCGGGAAAGGAGAAGGAGTTATGAGCGGAGAAAGCAGGAGAAGAAGCCGGAAAAAGCTGGGAAAGGCAGGTGCAGATGCCCGAAATAAAGAGATATACAGGAAACAGGAAGCCTATTCTTCAAGGGAAGGAATCGGGCAGATGCAGGGAAGAGGACGCAAAAAAAAGGGAGGCAAAATTGCCTTTTTTCTGGGGCTTTTGTGTACGGTTTTTGCTTTTGGCGCGGGTGTGACCTGCGGATGGATGCGCTGGGGGCGTGAAACCGG
>VSOC01000133.1 GCA_009774615.1 Lachnospiraceae bacterium | reverse complement strand
ATATCCAAAAAGAAAGGTGAACAGTAAAATGTAATAGGGTGAATGAATATGGCAAAAAGACCAGTACCACGATACGATTTTAAGGCTTTTGGGGAAGCGATCAAGACAGCCCGGAAAGGGCGCAAAGAGAGCAGGAAAAAGGTATGCGACGAAATGTATATATCCCCGCGCTACCTTGCGAATATTGAGAATAAGGGGCAACACCCCATCTTACAGATATTCTTTGAGCTTATGCTGCGTTACAATATCTCGGTAGACCAATTCCTTTTGGAGCAACCCGCCGGGAAGAACACCCAGCGGCGGCAGCTTGACGCCCTGCTGGACGATATGAGCGATACAGGAATACGGATAGTCACCGCTACGGCGCGGGAGATCGCAGAGGTTGAGGGTGAGGGAGAATAGCCCTTGTCCGGCTAAAATTGAATAGGGACTAAGAAGCGTTGCAATTATTTTCAGTTGCAGCGTTTTTCTTTTGCGGAAATTCGCCAAATCAGACAATCCCGGTGTTGTAGGTAGTAGGAAGAACTTTCGTAGCAAGCATAGGAAAAGAGTACCCTTTTCCGTATTTCTGCCCGCCCGGTCGGTCAGAAATTGCTTGTTGGGAAGCCCCTTTGCCTTTAAGGTCAGCTCCTTATTTCGTAAATGGTGGTTGCTCATAACGGTATAGCCCTTGTTGCGCTCCACTCGGAAAACTGCCATAGCTTCATCACTCCTTTGGTTGTGGATTTGTTACGCGATAGAACGCCATTTTGCCGGGGTTAGGTATAAATCCCTGTCCCCGGCAGAAACGCGCCCGCAAAGCCGCATATAGCAAGGCTCTTTTCGCCCCTACTGCGTAACATGAGGGCATAAAAAAAGCGGCGTTCCTGTTCTCCCGTGTTGGGATAGAGAAACGCCGCGTATGCGTCGTATTCAGTTTTCATTTATTCTTTCTCAATGCTGTGTGCTGGTGGCTGGGCTGGCAGGGTTGGGGGCGGCATATCAAGGCTCTTTCCCTCAAAAGTAGTAAATTGGTAGTAAATTCAGCTTGAAATCCTGCTTGTATGCCCGTAAATCAAGGCTTTTTTGAGATAATCAACCATTTTGTCATGAATAGTATTACCATTTTGGTGACATACTATTCATTTGTCAGCTTTTTTATTTTCTCATCATTCACTATCACATCATAGAAATCCAGTTTAATTTTACTTCGATAAATAGCAAGGATATCCTTTCCATTGTAGAAATCATATAGGGTTTCCATTAACAGCTCCAGATATTCTTCTGACTCTTCCTTTCCTTCATCTTTCATGATACGGTATGCTACACATCCATAAGCCGTCGCTGTATTATGATTCATCTTTTTCTGTTTCCTTCCTTATATTCCCTCTCACTTTCATTATTACCTACAGCATCCGCCTTATTCGCAAAAAACGCAAATAAAGCGGATGCCGTAGGTATGAGGATTATCAAGAGGGAATACAAGATACTGCCGCTGCTTTGCGGCCTCACGCTATTTTGGCACGCTCTCCAAATTCTATGATAAACTGTCCATAGGTTTCACCCCAATCACGATAAGGCATAGACCATTTCTTTACAATATCCTGCGTGCATAAATATAATGTCTTTTTCAATGCTTCATCATTTGGAAATAATGCTTTGCTTTTGGTTACTTTTCTTAATTGTCGGTTAAATCCTTCAATGGTATTCGTTGTATAGATTAATTTCCTAATCTGGCTTCCATAACTAAAATATGTGGAAAGATTCTCCCATTTATCGAGCCATCCGTTAAGAACTGCCTGGTATTTTTTCCAATTTTCCATCATGCTTTCTAAGTTCCCCATGGCAATCTCTTCGCTTTCTGCTGCATATACCCTCTTTAGATCTTTCATGAATGCTTTTTGATCTTTATAAGACACATATTTTAAAGTATTTCTTATCTGATGAATCACACATATCTGTACTCTTGTATCTGGAAATACTGTTCGTATTGCATCTGGGAATCCTTTAAGTCCATCTATACATACGATCAAAATATCCTCAACCCCTCGATTCTTTAATTCTGTACATACCTTTAGCCAAAATTTAGCCCCTTCATTTTCTCCCACCCAGATGCCTAAGATATCTTTACAGCCTTCTGCATCGATTCCTAGGGCTACATATGCAGCTTTTGTGACAATCCGACCATCTTCCCGTACTTTAAAGTGTACCGCATCCAGGAATACTACAGGATAGAATCGTTCTAACATCCGGCTATACCATTCCTTTGCTTCATCATTGATTTTATCGGTGATATTCGATATCGTCCCGGCTGATATATCCACACCATAAAGCGCTTTTAGATGGCTGGTTATATCACGAACACTCATTCCCTTTGCATACATAGATATAATCTGTGCTTCCATTCCTTCTTCCACAACGGAACGCTTTTTGATGATCTCTGGTTCAAATCCTGCTTCACGAGTTCGGGGAACATTGATGGCTATATTCCCGTAGGATGTTTTCAAGGTTTTTGGTGATGTCCCGTTTCGGACAGCCAACCTTCCATTCTCTTTTTCTTCGGCAATATGCTCTTCCATCTCACGATTCATCACTTGTTCTACGGCATCCCGAATTACTCGTTGAATTAGACCATCTGGACCTGTGATATCCTCCATTGTATGGCACTTTTCCAGTTCTTCCTGATAATCAATGATTTGTGACATAGTGAAACCTCCTAATATTTTTTACCAATTTATTCCACCCAGTCACAGTATTGTCGATTTTTCTGTTTCCTATACATCATAGGGTGTGTCGAATTTTCTGTGACGTTTTACACAGTTTATTTGACACACCCTAATTCTGCCATAAAAGCCAATGGCCTTCATTTAAACTCGAATGAAATTCCTGTCTGGGTCAGTGGAAATGGCCCTAACGAAGTATATAATTATATTGAACATGATATGAATGTAGAATTCGATAACTGTAACATTAACATCCATAATGAACCTATAAATCCAGAAGAATCCATACGTGGTTTGTATGTTATTGGCGGCGAATATAATTATTCAACAAAGGATTATGATTTTACTACTCCATGCACCCTTACATTAAAAAATAAAACTTTAAAATACAATCTTGAAATCTAACAAACCGATGGTTTTGACAAGTTGTTGTCTTAACCATCGGTTTACTTTTTTATCATTACACAAAATTCTTTATCATTTAACACGTCCGACACCAGAATCAACCATTCAAAGGATTCTGGCAGATATAGAGCCATATGTTTCTTCTGTTTTATCACTTCCAGAACCTTTTCTATCTTAGAACCAAATACGCCATCTGCAATCACGACAACATCTTCATTTTCCCCACCTACACATACAAAATCGCCGCTGAAACCAGTTCTTCCATACAGTGAACAACCTGGTAATTATTTAAGACCCTGATATCAAAATGATAGCGGTGCTGTTATCCACTCGTCATGATACACGTTTTTAAAGTACACCGATGTATTAAAAATCACGTCCTTCATGTCACCCAAAAAGATGTTCAACATATTAATTTCTCCTTTTGCAATGCCAAAATATATTGATATTCCATTTCTCAACGAAAAATAAAAAGACGAAACAAATCTACAGATAGAACATAAACATCCAGTAATAAAGTAAATTATGCAATGACACAGGCACCTTGATCAATCGTGAATTTCATCTTCATATATAAATCTATATTTTCCTTTCCCTATTCCCTTTACCTCTATTACAATTCCCATATTTCTAAACTTCTTCATAATATCTTTTGAAACCGTATCTGTGCAGCCAAGTATTTTTTTTACTTCCGGTGCGCCAAATACCTGATTGGTTATAACAGACGCATATACTTCCAATAAATTTTGTTTTGTTTTATCATAATACTTTTGTTTATCAATCATTGCAATAATTGTCTTTTTATTCAGCTTTTCTGTATTCAAATCCGGCTTTTCACTTTGAATAGCCGGATTTGAAGCATAAATAGCTGGATTTGAAGCATAAATAGCCGAATTTTTATCATTGCAAATTACTGTCTGCAACATAAATGCATTTGTATAATACTCTGGACTTCTCTGCCCCGCCTCCTGCAATTCTTTGTACATACGATCTACGCCTTCGCCATATTCTTTGACAAAATCATATGCTTTCAGAAATTCAGCAATTTTGGGATTTCTCGAAAAATGTGTAAATCTGATGTTTTCCACCCTAACCATCCCTGGCAGTTTTCCGGGACTCTCCACAACAATACGATTATCAAACATTTTAATTTGAATATCTGTTCCGGTAATGCTGTATGCACGATGAGTTACTGCATTTACAATAATTTCCTGACGTACAAACTTAGGATATTCTTCTTCCGTAATGAATGTACCATTTGCTCCAAGATAAGTCTTTTCTTTAATCTGCGTATCAAGATAGGCGATCGAGTCCCTTACCATTTTCAGTATTGTGCCCTTAAATATCACATCTTTAATGACGTTCATTTCTGCACCAAATTTTTCTTCTACGCCTTCATATCTGATAAAACGCACTCTAGCACGCGGAAAAAATTTCTGAGGCACTTTTCCAAACAAGAGTATCGCAGCGGTGCTTACACATAATTTCCCTTCTTTTTCTATCACAAAACCATTATTTTGTTTTAAGAACTCAAGCGGAGTCTTGCTGTATCCAATTCTCTGAACATACTCCTTTACTTGTTTTATATCTAAATCGTCCACTGTCGCATCTAAAACCAACTTGTCCTCAAAATATCGTTCCCCTTTATCATAAGTTAATTGCAAACGGTCTTCAAATTTCAAAAGTTTAGATTTGTCCCCCACACGAAGATATACTTCATCAGCCTGATTGGTGTGCACCTGCGGACTTGGTTCAATATGCATCACAATTACATGATTTTGTCTGCGCTTATAATCAATACAGGGAATCCACTCAATCTCAGTCTTTACTGTCGGCTCACAATAATCAAACGGAACTCTTAAAAGCTCATTCACTCTTTCGATTTCATAATCCACGCCTTCAATTCTCTTGGTTTTATCTGAAATACCAATAACAACCTTCCCTCCGTCTGCATTTGCAAAGGCTATGAGGGGGATTGCAAGAGCTTTCGGCTCAATCATAACACTTTTTCGTTCAAATGTCTGCCGTTCTTCACTTCTCAATATTTCATCAATGGTCATTCACTTTACCCCATAAAACAATTTCTGAATACTACAGATAGAGCATAAACATCCAGTAATAAAGTAAATTATACCACGTTCACCAGGCATAGAAAAGCATTTTGTGCTGTTTTCGGCGATATTCCTGGTTCTGAATTCGGGCGGTTTCCAATATCCTTTATGGAAGAAAAAACAGAAAGGGCGGGAGGGGCGATGGAGAGGACAGCGTGGTACCGATGGAATTCGCAGAGGGTGTTAGAGGAGTTAGGAAGCAGCCGGCAGGGACTTTCCAGGCAGGAGGCGGAAAAAAGGCTTAAGGAAAACGGAAAGAATAAAATTCAGGAAAAGAAGAAAAAAAGCTGCCTGCGGGTATTTTTAGAACAGTTTCAGGATTTGCTGGTTTGGATTTTAATTGCGGCGGCCGTGATTTCCGCCATGACGGATAACGGGGAAAGTGCCGTGGTTATCGTGGCGGTGCTGCTGTTAAATGCCGTGCTGGGAACCGTGGAGCATCAGAAGGCCCAAAAATCTTTAGATGGTCTTCGGGCTTTATCAGCGCCGGAGGCCAAGGTTATCCGGGAGGGAAAACGGGAGAAGATTCCGGTGGAGGATGTGGTTGTGGGCGATATCCTTGTGCTGGAATGCGGGGATCTGGCACCGGCAGACGGAAGACTTTTGGAGGCTGTGGATCTTCGCCTTAATGAGAGTTCCCTTACCGGGGAGTCCCAGGAAGTGGAAAAGGAAATCCGCGTACTTAAAGAAGAGGATGTTCCGCTGGCCAGCCGTACCAATATGATTTTTTCCGGCTCCCAGATTACCGGAGGGCACGGCGTGGCTGTGGTCACGGCTGTGGGAATGGAATCCGAACTCGGGCAGATTGCCGGGCTGATGAATAAGACCGAAGAGAAGAGAACGCCTTTAGAGATTAGCCTGGAACAGTTTTCCGGCAGGCTTGCCATAGGGATTCTGGTGGTCTGCGTGATTGTATTCTGGCTGGATCTCTACCGCGGCGAGTCGCTGTTAAACGCCGTAATGTTTGCCGTGGCTTTGGCTGTGGCGGCAATCCCGGAGGCATTAGGATCGATAGTAACCATTGTCCAGGCCATGGGAACACAGAAAATGGCGAGGGAACATGCGATTATCAAGGATTTAAAGGCGGTGGAAAGTCTGGGCTGCGTGTCGGTGATCTGCACGGATAAAACAGGAACACTCACCCAGAACCAGATGCAGACCGAGGAAACCTACTGCCCCGGAAAATCCGAAGAAGGGGAAGAACTGCTGTGGAGGGCTGCTGTTTTGGCCAATAATGCATCAAACCAGAGTGGGGAGCCCACCGAAGCCGCTCTCTATCTGGGGGCAAAGGAGGCGGGCTTTTTACCTGAACAAATCCGGCAGAAGTTTCCGCGAAAAGGGGAGAAGCCTTTTGATTCGGGGCGCAAACGAATGAGCGTGTGGTGCCTGGACAGAGAAAACGCAAGCGAATGGATTTTTGCCAAGGGTGCGTTGGAATCCGTGCTTTCCTGCTGCAAAACCATCTATGGAAACAACGGGGTAAAGGACTTATCCGGGGAGGAAATCCGAAAATTAAAGGAACAGAGCCAGCAGTGGGGAAGGGAAGGGATGCGTGTTCTTGCCTTTGCCTGCCGGCAACTTCCGGAGGGGAAGGAATGGGGAGAAGAGCACAGGAACTGGGAACACGATCTGACCTTTCTGGGGATGGCAGCGCTCACCGATCCGCTCCGCCCGGAGTCGAAGGCGGCTGTGGCAGCGGCCAGGGGCGCAGGAATCCGCCCGGTAATGATTACGGGAGATCATCCGGTAACAGCGGCTTCCATTGCCCGCAAAGCCGGGATCTTAGAGCCGGGGGGGCTGGTAATTACCGGGCCGGAACTGGAAAAGATGGGGGAAAAGGAACTTTCGGAGAAACTCGACCGGATCGATGTCTATGCCCGGGTTACGCCCCAGCATAAGCTGCGAATTGTCGAGGCATGGCAGAAAAAGGGGCGGATTACCGCGATGACCGGCGACGGGGTGAACGACGGGCCGGCGCTGAAAACGGCGGATATCGGCATTGCCATGGGTAAGAGCGGAACCCAGGTCAGCCGGGAAGCAGCAGCGATGATTCTGGCAGACGACCATTTTTCTACCATTATCCAGGCGGTTGCCAACGGAAGAAATGTGTACCAGAATATTAAAAATGCCATTGGATTTCTTCTTTCGGGAAATATGGCGGGGATATTCTGCGTGCTGTATGCAACGCTTGCGGGCCTTTCCATGCCTTTCCTTCCGGTGCATCTATTGTTTATCAATCTGGTTACGGATTCCCTGCCCGCCCTGGCGATCGGCATGGAGCCGCCGGGGGAGAGCCTGTTAAAGCAGCCGCCCCGAAGGGGAAATGAGGGAATTTTAAACGGCAATTTTCTGAAAGATTTGCTGGTGCAGGGTGTGCTGATTGCCCTTTGCACCATGGCGGCTTACCGTATGGGGATGAGCAGCGGGGGGAGCGGTATCCTGAGTGGAACCGGGATTTTGTTTGAGAACGGCGGAAACTTTATGCGCACACCGGAAAGGGTGGCAACAACGATGGCTTTTACCACCCTTACACTGGCACGGCTTTTCCACGGGTTTAACTGCCGCAGCGCACATTCCATCCTTCGCCTTGGGCTGGGAAGCAATTTATACAGTATTATGGCTTTTGAAGCCGGAGTTCTGCTTTTGGCCGGGGTACTGTTCCTTCCGGGACTTCAGCGGCTTTTTATGGCGGCAGATTTAAAGCTGGTGGAAGTCGGCGCGGTATTTGTCTGTGCGCTGTTTCCCACGATTCTTATTCAGGCACAGAAGCTTTTGCGGGAAGGGAGGAATTAGTTGCTGTTTACACGTTCACAATAACATTAAGTTCATGTGTGTTCACCCGAATTGGGCGGTAAAGGATTCTGATTTGGTTCGGGCAGGGGAACGGGAAGGCTTTTCAGTTCCCCGCGCATGGAAAGCGTGGCTAGCTTAATAAAGTATTTTTCGGGTTTGGTCAGATAAGCACCTTTTAAGTAGGCAACGCAGCGCATCCAGTAATCGTCCGGCAAAACCGTAAAATAGGCAATGGGAAGGTCTTTTTCTACATAGGACTGCGGAAAGAATGCCGGGCAGACCTGGTTTTTCACGGTATTGATGATTGTGGAGGTGCTGGTGGATTCAAAAAGAACATTGGGCTGAAAGCCTGCTAGGGCAAAGGCGCGGTCCGTCATCTCGCGGATTCGGGTTTCGCGGGAGGAAAGAATAAAATTCTCTCCTTTAAGCAGGCGCAGGTCAAATTCAGGAAAGGTTTCCCAGCTTCGCTCCCCGGCCAGGTGCGCTAAGGGGTGCGTGATGGGAAGCCCCAGGATAATCCGCTCTTTTCCGATATCGCTGTATTCCAAATCCGGGTGCTTCAAGCCTTCGGCATAGGTACAAAATGCCATCGTCACATCTTTTTGCAGGACAAGCTGTTCCATCGTCTTTACCCGCGCCTCGCGGATACGGAAGGTAATCTGTGGATAGCGTTGATGAAAATAGGGATAGATCTGGGAAAACATCAGCGAGCCTCTCTCCGGTGTATAGCTGGTGGCAATTTCTCCTGTGTTTTCTTCGGCAATATCATGGATAATCTTGTAGGTTTCCTGTTTCATATCCATCATTCGGTGAGCCGTAGCCAGATAAATCCGCCCGGCATAGGTGGGAATCATGCTGTGCTTTCTGCGCTCAAAAAGCTTTACGCCAAGCTCCTTTTCTAGGCGCAGAAGCTGTTGGTTTAAGGCGGATTGTGTAAGATAAAGCTTCTGGGCTGCCCGGGAAATGCTCTGTTCACGTTCAATAGCCAGAATATTTTCAATCTGACGCAAATCCATAGGTTTCCTCCTTATATTAATTAAATTAAGATAAAATATAAAAAACCATAAGTTGAAATAAGTTATTGGGTCTATTATAATCAAAACAGATAAAGAGTTCAAGAAAAATAAGCAAAAAATA
>VSOC01000132.1 GCA_009774615.1 Lachnospiraceae bacterium | reverse complement strand
GAATCGGGCCGCTTTTTTGATGGTGTTTGCGTTTGCATATGTCCAATAAATAGATTCTGCCTTTTTAACATATTTTTTATGATTTTGTCTTTTTTTCAACATATTTTTTATATTTGAAACAGATCAGATCAAACACATCTTCTTGCTCATGGGATGGCAGAAGACGAAACATGGCAATTATATCAGCTTCCTCGTCGGTAAGGGGGGAGTTAGCACAGATAAGTCCTTGTTTTTCTTTGTAGCCGGATAAGTCAATGCTCGTTTTTGCGGGGGTTATACCAAGTTCGAGTAAATAATCAGCAGAAACCTCGAAAATACGGGTAAGTGCAGCAAGTGCATTGTAGCCAGGTTTACTTTTTCCAGTTTCCCAATCGCCTACATTTCCAGGAGAAACACCAATAGCTTTAGCAAGTTGTCCCTGAGTAAGGCCGTTTTTAGCACGGAGTTCTTTTAAAAGAATATGAAACATAGAAATACCTCCTCGAAAATTCGATTAAATACTCGAAAAACTATTGACATATACGAAAATACGAGTTATGCTTACAATGTAATTTACCTATGAAAGAATGATATTTGTGTCAGGGATGTCTACTTTCGGAAGGTTTCTTGAAAAAGCGAAACATATTCCAGAGATTGTGTCACTTTTTATTAAGATTTAGAATTTTCCGTCAGGTATTTAATAAAGGAAGAAACGGCGTGCACCTGTTCATCATTTAAGCTGTCAATAGACTCCAGTACTTGTTTTTTTGCCAGGGAAATCCCCTGATTGGAGAATATATCGCCCTGACCGTTCTCCAGCCAGTCCTTATTCACATGAAAGACGTTCTCAATAAGAAGAAGTATACGCTCGGGTGGGTTTACCTTGCCTCGTATTATCTTTGAAAAATAACCGGCATCAAGATTGATTTTCATCGCAAACTGACGTTGTGAAAGATTCAGTTCGTCCAGAAGAATTTGTAGCCTGTCGCAAATCATTATCTTCACCTCACTAGGATAAGCATAACAGAAAATATTGCTTATGTCAATGAAGAATATGGAAATATCCCTTGACAAATTGCTATAAGCAATATAGAATATTGGTATAAGCAACGGAAAGGAGGAAGAACTGATGACTAAAGCACAACAGACCTTAAAAGAGGATATTGAGCGAATTAATGATGATGCCATAATCGAAAAAGTGAGAATTTTCATTATGGGAATTTTAGCACAGCAGAATATTGCTGCGGACCAGCGCAGTTCAGCCAAACAGCTTGTGGAAATCTGAACCCAAAGGACGGTAATACGATAAACAATAAGCGGTTCTATTGCTATGAAACTGCGCTTTAAGATTTTGTTGAGAACAGGGAGGAATGGTTATGAGAAGTGCAGAACCGATCAGCAGGCAGGCAGAGGAAGGGGCTTTTGGGATTCTGGATAGGGATGAAGCAGAAGGTGCATATCGGTGCAATTATCCCCAGTTCGTGGATGTGTACCGCTGGATGGTGAGGATGTCCGAAAGAAACCATATCCGGCTGTGTCTGCTGCTTTGCACTTTGAAGCCGGACAGGAAAGAACAGGAAATAATTTCCGGGCATCAGATGGAGCGGTTCGGGAAGCTGCTGGAAAAGAGCATCCGCTGCAGTGATGTCTACACCCGTTACAGCCTGAACAAGTACCTGGTGCTCCTGACGGACTTTGGGGAAAAGCAGGCGGCAGAAGTAGCCGTACAGCTTTGTCAGAACTGGAAAGCCTTTGAAAAGGAAGAAAAGGTTCGGATAGAGCTGGAAATCCAGGAGGTGGAGGCTGCGTCTGAGAAGAATAATATATAGTATAGGGGTATTAAGCCCAATGAAATAAAGACTTAAAAAGGAAAGGAGAACGAAGATGTTAAGGGAAATTCGCAGGAACTATCATCGTCTGGTGGCATTCCTTTTGTCGCTGTCAATGATTATCACGAATGTCGGCGTGAATGCAGGGACAGTGTTTGCGGCAGAAAATCAGGAAGAAGCGGAAGAGTCCATATTTATGGTGGATGGCCTGGAAATTCTGGAAGCAATTCAGGATGTGAAAACGCAGGAAGCCTTCAGCAAAGAAGAACTGGAGGAAATGGAACTGTCAGGCCAGAAAGGAGTAGTAAAGAAGTATGAGAAGCTTCTGCTGCCGGAAGAAGGGGAAGTTTATGAACTGGAATTGGATATAGATACAGATATGGTACTTGAAGGGACTGTTCTTCAGGTATTTTATAATGAGAAAACGAAAGAAGTTGTTTTCCTGTATTTAAATGAAAGCAATCAGCCAGTGGACTGCTATGTAAATATTGATGGTTATGAAACCAAGGTAGTGATGGTGGAGGCCAAAGATACTAATGTTTTAGCAGAAACAGAAGAAGACATAGCAGAAACAGAAGAAAGTGAAGAAGAATCTGGCAAAGATGAGGCAGAAAATTTTCATGGTGGAAGCAGCAGCGGAGCAGGAGATCAGGGCTCTTCTGGCAGCAGTGTCGGCGGATCTCTGGAAAGCAAGTCTGATGATGGTGATGTAGAGATGAATTTCCCGGTTGGTGAAGATCATCCAGAAGATGGAATGAATAGAGAAGATGTTTCTTCTGTAGATTCAACCGAAGAAAATAGTATGGAAGATAGCCAGGATAAAGAGTCCGAAGAGAAAAATTCCGGGGAAGAACTTACAGACGATGAAAGTAATGAGTCAAAAGATAACTCCGGCGAAGAAGCTGAAATTGATGATTCCAAGGATGATGTTGAAGAAAAATCGGAAACGGATGATTCTAAGGATGATTCCTGGAATGATGATGGGAAGGAATCAGAAGCCGATAATTCCAAGAAGGGCGAAGAAAAGTCTGACGATGCGGTAGCTGAAAAAGATGAAGAGAAAACTAATGCTTCCTCTAAAGGGGAAAGTAGCAGTAAAGAAGATTCTGTTAAGGAAGAAGCAGGAAATGGATCTGAGAATAAGGAAAACTTAGATAAAGCTGATTCCGGAAAAGATAACGGAAAACAGGCGGATAAGGATAGTGCCGACAAGGAAGATTCCGATAAAGATAACTCCAATAAAAATGATTCCCGTGAAGATAATAAATCATCCGATAATAAAGCTTCGGACGGAAAGGATTCCACAGATAAGGCGGAGGATAAAAGTTCTGATCAGGGTTCTAAAGATGATGCATCGGATAAAGCCAGTGATAAATCAGAAAATAAGACTGATGAGGGCAGTTCCAATTTATCTTTATCCCGCTATCAGGCAGTGACTGTAGCCGATAGCCTGGATGAAACAGCAACGAAATCCGAAATAGCAACAGCAGAGAAAGCGGGAAATAATCAGGAAATCACAGACGATTGGGAGATCCCAGGAAAGGTTTATGATACGATCACCATTAAGGAAACGATCAATGCCAGGGCCTTCTGTGTAGCATTGGAAGATGTGCAGAAGATCGTAGAGGTTAATCAGTGGGCAGAGGCAGAAATAGAAAAGGTAACAGAAGAAGAGGTAAATTCGGTTGTTTTACCTGCTGTATATACTGCAGAAACGTTTGATGCAGAATTTACGGTAAATGTTCCGGCAGGGGCGTTTATGGAGGAAGTAGATCTGCGGGTAAGAAAGATTGAAGACAAAGCCCAGTTAGATATACTGGCAGGTCAGGCAGAGGAAGCATTAGAAAAACAGCAGACGGTATCTGGTATTCTGGCTTATGATATTTCCTTTATTTCTAAGGAAAGCGGAGAAGAGGTAGAACCATTAGAAGCAGTATCTGTAAACATTCGGATGAAAAAATCGGTAGTTTCAGGGCAGAAAGAGCGGTCAGAAGAGAAAGAAGCAACCGGAGTTTCCGTGGTGCATCTGCCGGAAGATGGGAAGGCAGAGGTCGTTGCAGCTACAGAAAATATAGAAGAAACAAATTTTGAATTTGAAGCGGAGAGTTTCTCGATTTTTGTGGTTGCAACGGTGGCAGAGGTTGAAGAAGCAGCGATTGTCGGGGATGAGCGGTTTGATACGCTTCAAGCGGCAATAGATGCAGTTACAGGCGAAGATGATGTTATTTATTTGTTACATGATGTAACAGAAAATATCATATCTAAAGGTAAAAGTTATACATTGGAGATGAATGAGAAGAAAATCACCTCTGCAGTATCTGGAAAAATTGTTTATACGATTGAAGGCGGTAATGTTCTTATTAAAGATGGAACAATTCAAGGAGGACGTTATCAGGGTACGAAAAACGATGGTAAAGGGATAAAAATATCAGGTACAGCGAATGTAACATTAGAAAATTGCTGTATAACAGATAATAAAGGATACTGGTCTGGTGGTGGTATTTATGCAGATGGGAATAGTATTCTTACCTTAATCAATAGTGATGTTATAGGTAATTATGCATCAAACAGTGGCGGTGGTATTTATGCAGATGGATGTGAGATTACAATACAAGGCAGTTCGCGGGTATCTGGAAATACAGCAAATGGTTCTGGTAGTAATATAAGCTGTGGTATAGATATACGAAATAGTTCTTTAAAAATTGAAGGTTTAGACGACAATATAAAAGTTGAAATTTGTGATAATAAAAATGAATTGCAAACATCTACAGCGAATGGAGTATATTTAAATAACTGTAAAGCTGAAATTAAAAATGCCAAATTTAAAAACAATGGCTATTGTGGATTTGAAATTTTAAATGCAAATGATAAAAAATCGATTATTTTAGAAAATGTTGAATTCAGTGAGCATCGCATTGGCAGTGTACTTTATGTTAGCAGTAATGGAAGCTTTACTGCTAGAAACTGTAGTTTTCATGATAATAAGCTTGATGTTAAAGGAAAATCGAATATAAATTCAGTGATTGTTTTTACTACAACTTCAGTTCCAAATGTGCCAGGTACAGGAGAAAAGATATTAGATAGTTGTGTATTTACAGGAAATATTGTGAATCCGGTAAATAGTAAAGAAACAAGCAGTGCAATTTATATTAATAAAGAAAAAAGTATTGTAACGATTAAAAATTGTGAGTTTAAAAAGAATAGCGGAAAATATGGTGCTGTTTACAATAATAGTGCGACAGTTAATATCCGTGATTCCGTTTTTCAGGAAAACGAAGGAAGCGATACGGGTGCAATCTATGTAAAAACCGGTACAGTAAATATATCAGATACAGTAATTAAAGATAATAAAGGAACGAATACTGGTGCAATGCGTATCAGAGGCACAGTAAATGTGTCAGATACAGTAATTAAAGATAACCATGGGGGTGTAATTGGAGGGGTTAATGTCGATGGATTTAGCGGAAAGTTTATTATGTCAACAGGTGCACTGTATGGTAATTTTGTCAATGGTGTATCAAGTGATGTGAGATGGAGTGGTTCTGCTAACATTGTATCTGCATCAGAAATGAAGGATAATTCTAAGGATGCGTATGTTGATTTTGAGAATTATATTTGGAAAACAAATGACAAAGCAACGCTTACAAATACAATAGCGGGAGCACTTCAAAATGACTATAAAAATCAAAATAATAAAATTCAATATAATAGCAATAAAGTCTGGTATGCGTTTTATGAAGAACCGGAAAAACCGCCTGTAGCACAAATAGGAGAAATAACCTATTCAACACTGGAAGATGCTCTGGAAGCGGTAAAGAATGGAGAAACGATTAAGCTGCTTGTTGAAGAAGTGCCTGTGACTCAAAAGATAGCAATTAGTAAAAAGATTGTTATTGATATGAACGGAACTAAACTTCTCAATAATGGATTTACAATTGTAAGTGGGGGTGATTTAACACTTGCTGGTGAGAGCGGTGAGATAGGAGATTTTATTAAAGTTGAAAAGAATGGCCTGCTTCGTATTAAGGGAAATATAACGATAAAAACACAATCCAGTGAAGCTCCAATTAAGAGTTATGGAACCGTTTTTCTGGAACATGATATTAATGAACTGATGATTGATGTGTGGGCAGGAAAATTTGAAGTGGCAGAGAGTGTAAATGTCAGCGGAACATTAAGGATAGCCATGAAAACAGAATCTTTTTCTGCAGGCGACAAAGATAAAGAAGTAATCATTAATGGTTCAGTGAAAAATCTGGTTTTAAAGCAGGGGATTAGAGAAAGCAAGAGCCAGGCAACGATTAATGCAAGGGTAGAAACGCTTGAACTTAAGCATACTAATTTTGCATATCCTTCAGCAGATGGTCAGGTAGGAAAGATTCCGACAACATATATAGGAAAGAATTTTAGTGCAGGTTCGATTTATTTGATTCCTATACTTGGCAATGGAAATCCCTCTTATAGCGAACTGGTTGATTTAAGAGAAGAGGGAAAAAGAGCAGCAGATATAATTATGCTCCAAAGTGTTCCAGGAGGAAGTATTAGTGAAAATCAAATCGATTTGGAAGATGTAACCTGGAAATGTCCTGGTGAATTGGACTATGACGAATCAGATTCTAAGGAAAATTATGCATTAATCCATTATCTTGTTAATCCTGCAATAAATGATAAGGGCAGTCTTGTTCTTCGGAAGATTGTTCCGGAGATGATCGGCGGGATTTATCTTGGAGGAGAAAAGGGTGATAATAATAATCATGGTGCCTCACCGGAAGCTCCTGTTGCGAGTTTTAAAAAAGCAAAGGAATTATCAGAAGAAACCGGTAAGCCGATTTATATTGTAGGTGCAGTAAAGGTTGAAGGAACTGAAACGTGGACATTTGCAGAGAACCAAGAAAGTGAAGATGGAAGTTCCGAAGCCCAAGGGAATACGAAAACAGAAAAAGCTAAAGAAAAGCCTAATTTACAGCGTCATAAGGATTATTTGGGTGAATTAGTTCGAGTAGGAAGTAAAGGGAATCTTACATTACAAAATATCATCATTGATGGTAAAGGCGTAAATCCTATGATTCCGGCAGTTGGCAGTGGTGTAGATGCAACAGCACCTATTATTGTGAACGAAGGAATGCTGAATATTCAATACGGAACAATATTGCAGAATAATAAGAATGTTTATACGAATATTGCTCGAAATAGTGGTGGAACACAATTTGAAGGCGGTGGTGTCTGGAATTCCGGTAAATTAAATATGACTGGCGGTAAGATTGTAGGAAATCGTGCAGTTAGTGGTGCCGGTGTATTTACACAAGGAGAATTTAAGTTTAGTGGAAATGCAGTAATTTCTGAAAATACAGGAGTAATTTTAGATAAGTATGGGAAAGAAATTGTCCACAAAGATGATCGAGAAAAGACATCTCCCAGTACAGGTGCCGGTGTATTTATTGCTTATTCCAGTGGAAAAATGGAGATGAGTGGCGGAACAATTTCCGGAAACAGTGCTGCAGCAGGGGGCGGTATTTCCATAGGTAATAGAAACGATTGGTATAATGGCGGTACGCTGACAATGACTGGAGGAAGCATTGAAAGTAATGAAGCTTTAGGTTCTGATGACTTTTCAGGCGGCGGTGGTATTTATGTACAGATGGATGGTACTGCGACGATTTGTAAAGGTTCTATTATTGACAATAAGTCATACAAAGGTGCATATGGTGGCGGTGGCATATATGTTAATGGTGGAAAAAGTAAAGAACATAAGAATGGTGTACTTAACTTAACCAAGGTGAAAATAAGTGATAATACTGCTGAGGGAGCTGGAGGAGGTATTGCTGCCTGTGGTACTTCCAATGTAGAAATTCGCCTGACCGATGGTGGAATTATCCACGGGAACAAAGGAAAGAATGTAAATTATGATATTTATTATACCCCTGGAACACCTGAAGGAGGAGGCAAGGTAGAAAAGTCTGATTATATGTTAGGAAAAGGCTTATATGAATGGAAACGTGTAAAGGGTGAGCCATTAAATTATTTGTGTGAGTATTCTGCAGCGAAAGAAACTACGGGTGAAAATTTGGTAGAGGTAAAAATTTGTGGAAATTATTCAAAAACTGCAGGTGGCGCTATTGGCACTAATGGAAATGTCTATATTGGTACAGATGATGATGAAACAATTAGCATAAAGGTTATTAAGAAGTGGAAAAGTGATGCTGAAAGTACAGAAGATATGACAGGAGAAGAACTGGGAAGTTCTGGCGGTGTCAATGAAATGTTTACCAATGAAGGAATTAAGATTGTTTTAAGAGCGAAGTTAGAAGGTGAAGGAGAGGATGATTGGAGAGAAATTAAGTCAGCAACTTTAAAACCATTCCAGAAAGGAAATGCTCAATGGGGAGAATGGGGAGAAATAATATTCAACGGGCTACAGGAATGCGATGCAAAAGGAACTAAATGGATATATGATGTTGTAGAGGCAGAAGATGACAGGTTTACTGTGCTGGGAAAGCCTGCTTTTAAACCCAATTATGATAGTGAAGGAAAGCTAATATCCTATACATGTACGCTTACCAATATTCCGACATATTCGTTGAAGGTATCAAAAGAGGTTCCTAATTTTGGTAAATATCCAGAATATAATGAGGATTCATTTAAGTTTACAATTACATTAAAGCATAAAGATGGAAGTTTTTATACATTTGATGAACTTGCTGCTCTTAAGGTAAAGGATCAGGAATCCGGAAAAGAACTTCCATTGCCCATTGAAAATATTAATGATAATGAAATTACTGTTGTTTTAAAACATGGTGAATTTATTTGGTTGACGGGTCTTACGTTTGGAACAAAATATGTTGTAAAAGAGGATTCCAATGAAGACTATGATACATTAATCAAGCTTATTACCTATAATGAAGGCGGAAGTCCAGGGGATACGACGGCTTTTTCACCGGATAAGTTTAAGGAAGAAACGGTTAAGTTGGGAACAAATGCTGTAATATTTGAAAATACGGTAAGAACTCCTCTTGGTAAATTGAGAATTAGTAAAATGGTTGAAGATGGTGATCAGAAGAAGGCGTGGAAGTTTACCATTGTATTCCAGAACCAAGATGGTACTCAGCTGGGTACTGCTGCAAGTAAATATCCGATTACTAAATATAGCGGAATTGCAGATCAAGAAGGAATAACCAAAAAGATAGCCATTCCTGGTGGAAGGCTCACGGAAACCTTAAAACATGGTGAATCCCTGGAAATCGGTGATTTACCTGCGGGAACGAAATACATCGTAACTGAAGATGAGGCAAATACTGATAACTATACGACAACGGTAACGGGCGAAGGTGTTGCAGAGGTAATAAAAGAACTAACACAGGATGGGCAGGAAGTCAAGAAGATTGTAATTGGCGGTAATGGGAACATTGTTAAGGATGAAATAGCACATATAATGTTTACCAATACGCTTAATACTGGAAGTCTGTCCATGGAGAAAACCGTAATTGGTGCTGGTGGAGATAGGTTGA
>VSOC01000131.1 GCA_009774615.1 Lachnospiraceae bacterium | reverse complement strand
ATCAAGTACATAACAACCACCTATAAATGTTAAAGTCAGAAAAACAATTCCTAAAATCAAAGCTATTTTTTGGAGCCGTCCTATCTTTTCTATAAGAATGACTTTTACTATCATGCAAACTGCCAATAATACAATCGTTAATAATCCATTTATCAAAATGCTAGTATACCATGGAGCAGATTGCATAGCATATAGATACGGATATTTTCTAAAATGCCAGTATTCATATAGTCCTGAGCCAATGAACATACCAATAAACGCGCCTATGATAATATTTAGTATCTGATTTATCTTCTTTTTCATGGCTATCCTCTCAAAAAAATCTTTTTCTTCTGCCTCTGCTTACACAGAAGCCCCGCAAATCAGGAGCTTCCGCGCACTTCGAGAGAAACCTTGATAAAAGTATCTTCGGCCTCCTCCTTCTCGATAAGCTTCAGCATCGTATCCACCAGACACCGGGCAAATTCCTCTTTGGAAAAGTCAATACTGGTCAGCGGCGGCGACACCAGTTGAGAAAGGTAGGTATTATCCATGCCGGTCACTGCCATATCCTCCGGTACACGAAGGCCAAGCTTTTTTACATACTGCATAATATTCCCTGCCAGATAATCATCCCCGGCGACAATCGCGGTGGGGCGATCCGACGACGGCCCGGAAAAAACCAAATCAAAAATCGTCGAACAAATCGTTTCCAGAGCATCGGTATTCCGGCAGACCAGATTTTCTTCATAGGAAAGCCCGTTTTCCTCGAGCGCATCTTTATAGGCCCGCTCGCGGAATCCCTTTTTCAGGTTCATATTATAGCGCAGAGGCGGTGCAAAAATAATCCGTTTATGCCCCTTGACAATTAAATAATTCACTACCTTTTTAATCCCGCCGTAAATATCGGGGGCAACGGTAATGATATTGGGTTCAAGAAAGCTGTAATCCCTGGTCTTATACAGGACAATGGGAATTCCTGCACCCGCAATCTCATTTAACTCGCTGGCAGTATATCGGTTCGACAGCATAAACACCCCGTCAAACCTCCCCTCAATCAGCATCTGGATAAAATCCTCCCCGTCCCGGCTGTAGCAGTGCGAAACAAAATAGCCCTTGTCAAAAAACATATTTTCTGCAATATCCAGCCAGTTATTCCTCAGATTATCGCAGACGAAGGCTATCTGCATGGATTTATTGGTTTTTAAACTCCTTGCATACAGATTCGGTCGGTAATGCAGTTCCTCAATAGCCTTCTTCACTGCCAGGGTTTTTTCCTCACTGACAAACTTTGTCTGGTTAATCACATAGGAAACAATTGCCGGGGAAACCCCTGCCAGCTTGGCGACATCATTGCGCGTAATTTTCTTCTTCAAACTTCCACCTCTTTTCCCTTTGCCTGTTCAGATTTCTTCGTTATTCTCTGTTATTCTCTATTTCTTTTCTCTTTGTTATCTTTTCGACTTAAAAGCGGCCCATGTGTACCCACGGCGCGAACAAGCTTTGCCGCATAGGAGGCCAGGATAATTCCCAGGGCAATCGCCCCCGCTTCTATCATCACCCGGTTAGAAAAATTTCCAAACTGCACATACTCTCCCCGCACCAGATGCTGCATCGTATAGTACAGATCTCCGCCTGGGATTTCTGGAATCAGCATAGGCACCAGCATAAGAATTACCGGCGTTTTGATGATTCTTGCCAGCAGTTCACTTAAGACAGCCACAAAAAAGCTTGCGGCAAACAGCCCGACAAACATCCCGTAACCATGGGCAACACAGACAAGATACACCACCCACCCCGCTGCGCTGCCCAGGGCTATCCAGATTAGTTTTCGATCATACACGCCAAAAAGGATAGCAAAGCCCACAGAACCAATTAAGCCCATCATGGTCTGAATCATATAAAACTCCATTTTCCTCCAAACTCCCTGTTCTATATACTCACACGCCTTGTTCTATACCCCCACCAGCAGGATAATAGCAAAGCCCATTGCCACAGAAACGGCTTTTAAGAGGGCCTCGCTCATATTCAGCAGGCCGCTGATCATATCGCCGTTAATCATATCCCGCAGGGAATTTGTCAACTGTATTCCTGGGATCACCAGCATAATATTGCCAATCATTATCTTATCCGGCTGCACCCCAATCCCTGCCCGCACAAGCGCCGAAACGGTAAGAGCTGTAAATGCACTGCAGAGCATAGTCTGGAGAATACTGTTAAGCTTTAAAAGCGAGCTGACCCAGAGCGCCCCAAACAAAACCATACCGGAAAGCGCCGCCGCCAGCCCGTCCATCCAAAAACCGCCGAAAAAAACCGAAAGCGAAGCGGAAATCATCATGTACATCGCCAGCTTCAGTCCGTCCGACCCTTTTTTCATCTCCTGGATCTTACGAATCTCCTCCTGCAGGGCTTCTAAGGGAAGCGGTGCAGCACAGACCCTGCGCGACAGCCCGTTCACCAGCTCCACCTTCCCCAGATCGGTATCCCTTTCCCTGATCCGCCGGGTCTGTGTAATCGTCTGCCCGTCTGGCATCCTTGCACTGGCGACAATGCTGGAGGTAATCGTAAACACATCCGAACGAATAAAGCCATAAGCCCTGCATAAGCGCGAAATCGTATCTTCCACCCGGTTCACCTCCGCCCCGTGGGTTAAAAGAAGTTCCCCGATATCCATAATGGCGGACAAGAAACCATTCATCTTCAACATCTTGGTATCCCTGTTCATTCTGTGTTCATCCTGCTTTCCTTTTCTTATTTACCAATTCTTTTTCATCCTCCGTTAAAATCCGGCAGAACCATTATAAATCAATCAGTTACTCGTGTCAACACCTTTTCACTGCAAACAACTTTCTTCCATCTCTTGAAAAATAAGAGCATCCCTTTTTCATCATCGCAGCCATGCAGGGTTTGACACCTTTACCCAAGGGAACTTACCCTGTTTCTCCATTTCCCCCGAGCCAGGCCCTTCCCACCCACTGAAGGCACCATTCCAGAGAAAACCGTTTTGCCCCCTGGGCGGTCAGCACCGGGTAGGAGGCCACTTTTTGATCGTTTAAATAATACTCAACGTTCCCCACCTTCTCCCCCTTCGTCACCGGCGCTTCCAGGTTTTCAGGAAGATTTCTGACGATCCTTACCTTATCCTGCGCACTCACCAAAAACGGCAGTTCCTTCTTGTCTGCATCGCCCAACACAAGTTCAACCTCGCAGTCCTCCCAGTCCGTGCTGCCCGCTTCCCTTCCCACGCCCTCCCTTACCGGCAATGCCGGCAGTTCACATTCCCGGTAAATATTTCTGTATTGGTAATTCTCTTTTCCGTAGCCAATCAGTTCCTGAACATCCGACCATTTATAGGTCTTGTGCGGCGGCCACCCGCAGCCCAAAAGCGCCACAATAAACATCCTTCCCTCATCCTCCACCGCACCGATATAGCAGTAGCCTGCTCCGCTGGTAAATCCGGTTTTCCCGGACAATGCCCCAGGCATCATGGTAAGCAGGGCATTGTGGTTATGGCACTGATAATTTCCCTTCCCGTCGGCGTCCCCAAAACGGTAATCTGCCGTCCGGGTAATCTGTAAAAATTCCTCGGCCTTTGGAGATTCCCGGATACAATACTGCATTATCCGTGCCAGATCCTCGGCTGTCGTCGAATGGGTGTGTTCCTTTCCCTCCTCATCGACGATCTTCCCGTCCAGACCATTGGGCGTGATAAACCAGGTATTTTTACAGCCAAGTTCCTCTGCCTTTCGGTTCATCTGCCGGGCAAATTCTTCCACGCTTCCCGCCGCTGCCTCGGCCACAGCCACGGCAGAGTCATTGTGCGATTCCAGCATCAGGGAATAGAGGATATCCCGGGTATAAAATCTCTGCCCTGCCTGCATTCCCAGATGTACCTTGGGCTGTGCGGCGGCATGGGCGGAAACTTCCGTAATCTTATCGGCCTCCCCAAGTCCTGCTTCCAGCGCCAGAATACAGGTCATAATCTTTGTGGTACTTGCCATGGGACGGACGGTTTCTCCGTTTTGCTCCCATAAAATACGTCCTGATTTGCCATCCATCAATACCGCGGACTGCGCATAAAGGCGGACGTCCTCTGGATTGTCCCCATGATCCGCAAAAGAGGCTGACGTTATCCCCAAGCAGAAAACAAGCGCCCAGATAACGACAGCCTTTGCTGTTTTTCTTTTTCTTCTCTGCATCTCCATCCGCACACCGCCAGATTTACTTGTTAAACTTTATTCACCGGCCAATGCAGATATGACTGTTCTTCCATCGCTGTTCAAATTTCGGGAACACTACTCTTCCACTTCATAAGCATATAAAATCGTCCTTGCATTGGGAAACTCATAGCTGCAGGTGATCAGGGAATACAGGCGGTGTACCGGGCCGGGCGAGGCGGCTCTTGTCATCGCTCCTGATGTCATCTTCCTTACATAATCATCCAATGCCCTTCCGGAGTAAAAGCGGGTTCTCCGCCTTATCCCGTCCGCAGAAGTGTAGAGGGCCGCCAGAGCCTTTAAATGAATCTCCTTCTTTGGCGTATAGATGTAAATATCCTGGTGTTCGTCAAAAAAATCCTGTTCCTTATAAAAAACCACGTCTTTAAACATCGTACCGTTCTTCATATGATGTCCGTAGAGGATGTTGTGAAGGCTGGAAAAATCCGGTGCATCGTCCATATCCAGGTAAATCGCCCCGGCCACACTGTCATTTCCCTCCATATCCGTGTGCAGGTACTGCTCATTATCCCTTCCCTGGAGCACCGGATAGTCAATCCGTGTATCCGGTATTCTTATCCAGGCAACGACATCTTCATTAATCTCCCACAACGCCTCAAAATCAATCGGTGAAACATAGGCTGTCGTTTCTTCCTCGGTTTCCGGCTCCGTTTCCGTTTCTGAAGGTGCCGATTCCTGTGTTTCGGCTTCTAAAATCAGTTCCTGACTATCGGTTTTTGCCTCCGACACCTGATGCTCCTGTGCCCTTCTCTCCTTTTCCCGAACATCCTTGATCAGCCGCGTCCCCGCCCCCAGTGCAATAATAAGCACGAAAACAACCGTCCCTGCCGAAAAAAACCGACTGCGCTTCTCTTCCTTTTTTTCCTTCCCTTGCTTTATCTGCTTCATGTCCCTTCCCTCTTATTTCCGGGAATCTTCCCTGCTTTTTTGTGTGATTATTCACCTGTTTGCCGTAATCTTTCTACTCCATTATAAATCCAAATCCTGTAAATGGCAAGAATGTCCTTGACTAAATATAGGCTGAATATAGGCTGATCATTGACAAAAAGACAGCAAAAAACCCGGATGTGCTTTCATTCCTTCCGGGTTTTTTGTCAACATGATTTATAAAATAACTCATTCCCCTTGCCTCGGCTGTTCCGAAGCCTTTATTTGTTACTGTACATGTGCATTCACCGTAACCTTTTTATTCTAAATACTCTTTGAGCCATCTCTTCAGCAATTGTTCTGAAGCTTCCTCTCCCATAACCGTCCTGCTCTCGCTTAAGTTTTGCAGATAGTCATAAACCGCGTCGGTCACCTCCGGAATTTCAAATTCAAAAATCCTGAACTGATCGTGAATGCAGTACTGCATATACAGCTTCCCATTCTGATGCGACACGGTTTCCCAGCGGTAATCCAGCGGAAATTCATTTTCTTCTAGGAGGCGTATATGATACCAGCCTTCCTCGATGGCCTGAAAGATCTGTTCCAGAAGATACTTCCTGTCTTTTTTCTCTAACGGAGATATGAAAAAAATTTCAGGATATTCCCGAAAAACGCCGGTCTGGATAAATTCCAGAACATAGCGGGAATTCATCAAAATAACAATCTGATCTTTTTTCTTTACCTCATATAAAAGAGCCGTATAGCGAACCATCCCTTCCAGCAAATCCTTATAGCCGGGAATCGATGGGTTTAAATAGGTTTCAATCAAATCCCGGTTCCAAAACTGCAGACTGCACAGCCCGCTGCTGACCTCGATGGTTCGTTCATAGTGATAGTCACTGGCATAATCCATCCCCCAGGTCAGACGCCGATCCAACCCAACCTTGCTTTTCATCAGGGGATAACATAACTGCAGCATACGGGAAAAGCTATCCTTAAAATACTGATGGATCTGTTCTTTTCTATGGACAATCGCATTCTTCCCATCCACAGCAATCTGCACGGCACAGTCGTCGGTAACGATAAAATAGGGCAGAATATTCATCATCCCATAATGTTCAGAGGAATTCCCGTAATAATAGTACGGGCTGTATTCCTTAATTGCCACCCCGCACCGCATAATGGACTTTACAATATCCAGCGTATCATATTCCATCGGAGCGGAATTCGTATTCAGACAAAGAATATGCCTGATCGGCGAAGCTGAGGCACATTCATAGATTGCATTAATGGTATAAAGAAAGAGCATCGTTCCCGGCTGCAGAAAAAGATTTACCGGCCCTCCCTCTTCAAGCGCAGACCGCAGAATGGTATGAATCCCCTTCTGCACCTCTACCTCACCGTAAAGCATCCGAATTTCTTCACTTTGACTGCAAAATATCGACTCTATCTGGTTTTCTTTGGTTCTGCCAACAGACAGCGCCGAGGCTTTTTCATCTCTTTTTTCGATAAATTTTCGTGCTCCCGACTCTTCTAAGGTCAAAAGAGAAGCAAACAGTTCTTTTACTTTCTTTCTCCGATAATACTTCTCTTCTCCCACATGCGTTACCTCAAACGCCTGCATGGCCTTTGACCGCTCTTCCGGCGTCAGACGAAGTTCCGCAAGAATCGTTTCCAGAAGTTCCTGATTCTGCAGGGGACGTTTTCCTCGAATATACTGGTACATCGTCGAACGGTCCACCCTGCATTTTTTTGCCAGTTCAGCAATATTCTGCTCCTTTTTCTTAACAAAATAATCCAGACATTCCGATAAAATCGACATGTTACCTCCCTTAAAAGTCATCCGACGTATCCTTTATTATTGTAGCATGGAAAAGGCAGGGAAACAAGGTGTGGCAGATTTTGTGGCAGAACTTTATCAACTAAATGTTTTCTTTCTGTACCGATGAGCCAGAAATAAGGTAAGGCTAAGACAAAGAAATTCCGACAACAATGCAGACCACCATATGCCTTTCCCGCCCCACACAAAGATCATAAGCACGAGCGCAGCGGCAAGGGTGAAAAAACCGCGTCCCACAGAGATAAGAAACGAGGAAACCGCTGCCTCCACCGAAGTAAAATATCCTGCGGCAATAATATTTACACCGGAAAACAAGAAAGAAAGACTAAAAACCTTGAGCACCCGAACCGATTCGGTATAAAGCGCCGTGTTCTCCGGTGAAATAAACAGAGCAACCATCTGATCTGCCCCGCAAAAGACAGCCGCAATAGCCAGGGCTGAGATGATTCCCCCGGAAATCATAGCATAGAACAGCAGTCTTTGGCACACGTTTTTTCTTCCGGCTCCCAGATAATAGCTGATCATGGGCTGTGCTCCCTGGGCAATCCCTGCCATACTCATGACCACAATCGTATTCACATAAGCTAAGATGGTATAACTGATAATCGCCTCTTCTCCCAGACAGGCCATAATTGCATGGTTAAATAAAAATGTTGTAAGCCCCGCTGACCATTCCGTTAATCCGGAAGGTATCCCGATTTTTACAGAGCGTAAGAAAATCTTCCAGTCAAAAGAAAAACGGACAAAATGCAGGGTTGCACGCCGCCCCAAAAAATGAAATAAGTAAATAAAAATCAATACAAGCTGGGAAAGTCCCGTAGCAAAAGCAGCCCCGCCCACACCCATGGAAAAGCAAAAGACAAACAGATAATCCAGCACACAGTTTAAAAGACAGCCAAATGTAACCGCAAAAAGAGCCAGCTTGGGATAACCGTCGGTCTTAACCAGAACTTCAAACGAATACACCATTAAAAAGCAAATGCTGAACGGGCCTACATGCAGAAGATATTCTTCCACAAGGGGCTGCACATTTTCTCCGGCACCCAGAAATACCGCCAGAACATCCGGCCAAAGCATAACCGCCAGCGTAAGCACCAGAGAAATCACTGCCAGAGCAACAAGAATCTGCGAAAATGCCCGATTTGCCTCATTAAACTTCCCCTGTCCCATGTACATGGCCGCAATGGTTGATACCCCTACGGCGAACAGCAAAGAAATAGAAAATAAAAAATTGACATAGGGTGAGGCCAGGTTCACTGCAGAAAGCGCCAGTTCCGACACCCCTTTTGCCACAAAAATCCCATCCACCATCGTATACAGGGCAAAAACCCACTGTGCCGCCATTGAAGCCAGCATAAAGCGCAGAAAATCCTGCTTTAAATAACGTTCTCTTAACTGCATAATCATCCTCCTTCGCTGCGGTTCATGCTCATTCACTGTAACCAGCAAAATTTTACCTTTTTGTTTTCTGCTTTATTTCTACCCTTTTCTTTTTTCTTTTTTCTCTTTTCTAAGTCAATCACAAATGTAGCAAAAGCATAAAACGCAGACAGTCTAAATGAACCATTTCGAGCATAAAAATATACTAGTGGATGTAATCCTAAGGACGATGGATGATTGCTGTTTATTAGCCTTGCAATTCTTCTAACATTCTTTAAACACCATATTGTTTCCTCTCCTGTTGCATCAACAGGAGAAAATTCATGTCCTGAATTACATATATTCACAAACTCATATATCAATGTCAGCGAATTTGAATTATGCTTACCGCACATTGGAACATCTAAGGTTTTTATAGGAGTAGCTAATTTAGGCAAAAACATTAGTTCAAAAACCTCTTTAGATAATTCTTCAATTTGTGACTGTATTTCCTCTTCGAACTTTTCCCAATACTTATGCCCCATTCCCATCCTCATAATTGCCCTCGCTGTAATACAATTAGCCTTTTTTCTAGATTTTATCAAATCCATTTCAGTTGGATTAATAGGGGCAGCTTTTTGATTGATATTGAAAAACGATTTTTCTGCAGAAGATACATCGCCCTCAACCCATTGAAGTTGAATGGCTGCATTGCTTAGTAATCTTGCTTTTTTTACCACGCTTTGGTCATATATATCTGGATTAGTCAAAGCATTTTTATACTGGTGATAAGATCCTATCTTTTTTTCAATATATTTACGTGCTTTATTAGCTATCAGCAATTGTTCCTCTGGAATATTGCCATCATAAAACTTGCGAGAAAGTATTCCATCGCCATAATCGTCATTCAACCATGCAATTAACGAACTTAATCGGTGAGCCCCATCTATAACAAACACATTTCCACCAGAACTTTGCCATAAAATAATGGCTGGAATAAGTTCGTAGCCTATAAAACTATCTACAAAGCTACCTATTTTTTCATAATCCCATTC
>VSOC01000130.1:631-9396 GCA_009774615.1 Lachnospiraceae bacterium | reverse complement strand
TTTGCACCCTGAGCATGACTTTCGCCAGTTACCTGAACCATTTGGAATATTTTTGCATTATTATCCCTCTATGGATTTTATTTCAATTTTCCGGATTCAATCTTTCTCTGAAATGCCCCCAGACCACCTTTTGTGTTTGTTCTATACTATAACAGAAACACTCCTTCCGGCTTAGATACTTAATGACCAATGTTTTGGAAAATCTGCATAACTTTATTTTTATTTTCCATATTGTTTTAAAAACGCTGCTGCTTCTTTCTCTGACAAACTTAACTTTTCCTTCATCTGCTTTAAAATTACTGCATCATCTATCCCTGCCTCCTGGTTTAATTCAATGATCATCTTGGCCTGGCCCTGAAGCATTCCCTGACTAATTCCCAAACTTATTCCCTGACTTCTTCCCCAATCGATTAATTTTTCCGAAGCCGTTTCAATAACCGTACCACCCATAATATTCACCAACCTTTCTTCATATTCGTTTCCATCCGTAATATGCATAATAATTGTATTTACAAATCCCATAAGATCTATCAGTTCGTCATCTGCCAATTCTTTCTTCTGATGAAGACCCACCATCACATCCCTAAAATAAGTCAAATCTTTCATCACATCGTCAATGTTACTCCCCGATACAATCTCCCTCTCATATCTTGCAATATAAAACGGAATATAAGGAAACAGACGCTTTCCTACTATCGATTCCCTTGTAAATTCTTCCAAAATCACGTTGTCAGACTCGTAATTTATTTTCTGGTCATCAGGAAAGATAAATGTAATTTGTGTTGTCTTTGGCGTTTTATCTGTTCTCTTAATATAAATCACCGCAAATCGCGGCATTCTTATCGTTGCATGACCAATATCCCACAATGCAAACTGTTTGGCAGTAATAAAAGCGTACTCCGCAATCCGTACAGCCATCGAACCATCATCGTAGCTTTGACATTCCAAAAGATAAAGCTCATCCTCAATCTTCATCAGGAAATCGGAGATCTGCGCTTCAATCTCCTTACTGCCATCTGCGGTTTCATTTTCAGTCAGATAGCCTTCCGAGAGCAAGGTTTCAGCCTTAGCATGTATGGGATAAGATTTTCCAAAAATATCATTAAATAACCGGAATGAACAGGCGTTTGTGTTTCGTCTTCATCGTCTTAAAAACATTATCATAGTCAGGTGTCTTCTTCATGATACTCCTCTCTTGTATATCATTTGTATAAGTACATGAAATCCTATAATTATATCAATAGATTTATTTTATTATACTATACAAGAAAGTAATTTTCAAGCTGTTTTTTTACCATGCTACATTACCTGTACATTTCTTTTTTATCGCCTCAGATACACTGCAAACATATAAGTACTTCTTTAATCATTATAACAGGACTTTGGCAATTCTTTCATGAAAAACCCCTCTCGTTCCTAAATATACGGGATAATCCAGAGATAGGTTTAATGCCTGGATATCCGTATGCTCATTGAGGCAGAATACGGGGATTTCTCCTATTATTTCAGGATTTTCCTCATCGTTATCATAGAAATAGGCTTCGATATGGATGTCTTTATTCAGATAACACATGTATGTAGCTAATGTTTTGGCGCGGGAATGGGCACCGAAAATGTATGTTTTCTTTTTCATACTCTCACTGTTTTCTGTATTCTTGAAAACAAAAAAGAGGCCAAAACCCGCATAAGTACAGGGTTTTTTGTCTCTTTTTATTTTGCAGGTGTCGAAAACGGAAGTATAGCAAAAAATTTATAAAATGCAAACAAGTAAATTACACCAGTAAATCACAAAAATCTAAAGGGGTAATCGCCTGAATAGTTGATTCTTTAAAATCTTTCACGTTATTCGTCACTATATATTGAGCATTAACTGTTTCTGCACACTTATTTTGAAGACAGTCCTCAAAATCCCTAAAATTTTCCATTTCGACAGCTTTTGCTACCTGATCATGACTTGCGCCAGTTACCTGAACCATTTGAAGTATTTTCCGCATCCATATACGACGTTCAGCACCATCAGGAATAAACTTCCGTAATATATACCAAATAATGGAAACCGAATGAAAAGCCATATAACCTTCTACTTTTTTTGAATAGCACATTTCCATAATCTTATATGCATCACGATAAAAAGGTTCTCGGGAAGCCACGTAGTCAATAATAACATTCGCATCAACTAAAATTACCATATTTTTTATCTACAGCCTCCTCCCACAGCTCTCTTACATCAAAATTTTTTGGAAAATAAGTTTTTGTCCGGATTCTCATGTCTTCCAGTTCTTTCATAAAATCTGCGCTGCTTTTTCTTTCTTTAATCAATTCTTCCTGTTTATTCTCTGGAAGCATAAATCTTTTCATAAAATCCATCAAAAAAATAATATTATCCTCTGACAAACAATTAATCATCTGCACTGCCTGTTCCTGAATAGACATCATCCATTCTCCTTTCTTTTTATTATTCTTCTATGGATTTTATTTTAACATTAATTCTGATGAATGACAAGTCTATTGTGACCTGTTCTCTAACCTTCCCTCCTAAAAATACAATCAAGATAAATAATTTTTATCTGCATAGACTGTATTAAATTCTTTACAATTTTAAATCAGATAAGAACTTTCAATACACCCATTACTAAACTAAAAATTTAATTCCTGTATAGGCAATTTTCAGTTTTGTCTTATTATACATGAAATAAAGAGTTTCCAAACTCTCACCAACATATCCGATATATCGATTAGGAACTTTCTTGCCATCTGAATCATTAAGTTCCTCTATCCTGAATAATATTGGAAAAAGCCAGGCACAATACTTTTCTAACACTTCTCGTTTGGCAAGAATAATATTATAGTTATAGAGATATTCCTGCCCAAGAATATCTTTAAAAGCCTCTGCATATTCAGGATAAAGTTCACGCAATGCTTCCAATACCGCTCCCCATTCATCATCCGATAGATATCGCTTGTGATGTACTTCTATATTAGGATCATATGGCATAGGATATGGTAGCACCACGTCAATAGCATTATCTTTTAGGCGCAGAATATCATCATCGGACAAATCCAATTGTCTTCTATAGTGAGCCAGTCCATAATAATCGTCACTTTCCTGCATACACAAGTGATTTTTCCATATCCAATACAGCCCAGTTAATTCAGAATAATTTCCATTTTTTTCCGAAATGTTATCCCCTTGATGATCTTTATAGTCAGACTCAATTTCCAACGAACCTGCGCTTCCAACCTGCAATGTTCGTATGTATTCCTTATCCTGATATTGTGTTTTAAGAAGCTTATCCTTAGAATGAATCATCTTAAATACATGAAGCTTGACTCTGCTATGTCCCACCACATATGCTGCAAGTGGTAAAAATTTCCCTGATCTAAGAAATGCATTACGCACCAATTCTGCCCATCTAAGAGAATCCAGACATACATAATGATTTATTCCTGCCCTGTTCAAATTTGTTTCAATGTCCTGCATTACATTTTCTGGAGTTGCTATCAGCACTTCCAGCTTTTCCATTTCATCCTGAGAAGTTCTTTCCAAAAAATCATCCAGTTCCATAACAGGAATGCCCCCTAATGTATGAGTATTTGTCCCCATTTCAGAAACAATAAAGCCTAAAATTTCCTGTTCCGAAAACAGTTCTTTAATCGCCTTATATGTGCCAAAAGCTATGCTCTGCGCCCCATAAATTGCCAGTTTCATATTAAATTCACCCACTTGTAAAAATTGTTTATTTAAACAGAAACTTTTACTATTCTGCTATAAAATGTTTTTTGGCAATCGCTGTTTTATATTCGCCCTTATGGTGTTCAAAAAATATTGTCATAAGCCGTTCTGCCAAAAAACCGAGATATCTTCCCTGGTAAGCATCCTGCCGTTCCCCTATTTTATCTTCACAACATAATAAAATCGGAAACAGCCATTCACAATATTGATTTAAAATTTCTTTACGTGCAATTAACATATTATACGCATAATAATAATTCCCTTTTTGTACCTTATTTGCAGTATTCAAATAGTTCGGATGCAAATAACCAAGTAACTCCATCATAATATCCCAGTCAGATGCTATATGATCCATGCAATACTGTTGTCTGACTCCTGAAATATTTAAAACAGGAACGGTAAGAATCACATCTATGTCCGATTCTGGCAGCCATGCAGCCATTTGTTCACTAATTTCAAACCTTCTGCGATAATGGCTCAGTCCGACATATTTTGCAGTATCATTTTTCCATATCCAGTAAAGAGCTGTCAGTTCACAATACTTTTTATTTTTTTTGGAAATATTATCCCCCTGGCTGTCAGTTACCACAGCAATCCGTTGGTTCGTTAAAGCAGCTCCAACCTGAATAGGAATCTCAAAACTGTGGTTTACTGCTTTTTCTTTTAGCACACGATCAGCTATACTATGTGCCACATAAATCCGGAAATTATCTGTCGGCATATCATTAAGGATAATATAACTCTCCTGCCGTTTATCCCATAAATTTTGAAACCAATTTCCCCTTATATCGCTCCATTCGTCACTGTCAAAGGAAAGTGAATGTACATGACAGAATCCTGCTTCAGACAACTGGTTCAACACATTAGACATATTTTTCTCATGCAGCGCTATCAATACCAGTTTATCCCGATATGGGCTGGCCTGGACAATATCCAGCACAGGAATCCCCTCCACATCATTGGGATTGTTTTCTAATGATTCCACAATAAATGCCCTAACCTTAACATAATATGGTGCACCTTCCAAACACTTTTTAACTGTTTTTCCCATCAAACCGGCTCCATATATCATGACATCATTCGTATTTATGATTTCTTGCAGTAAATTGTTCCAGTACCACATCTTTTAAACTCCCCCATTACAAAATCTGGAATAACAATCTTTTTCTCTTCGATACCCAAAATCATTAATTTCTCTAAAATTTCACGAACAATAATTTTGTTTTCAATAGCAATTACCACATAATCAAAACAGTAGTCTTTTATTTCATCCGGAGTAATTCTTGGAACAGTTATAGAAATATCTTCTATCTGTTTCGGAGCTCTATCTGCCCATGCAATAATACTAACATAGTTCGTCTGGCATATCTGTCTGTAAAAAACATCTCCCACTTTTCCCATTCCATAAAGTATAATTGCGGAACCCTGCTCTACCTTATTACAAGGAAAGACAAAGGAATTTACTTGTAAATATTGCGCCGGACTCTTCTTCCAAATCATACGCCGCATGTAATAATCTAACTGCTTTAAAAGACTTGCATGATATTTATTTTTTACAAAGCAAGCATATAATTCCTGATAAAGATACGCCGCATTAAGGTAAGAATCCTCCGAATCTCTAAATGATGCAGAACCACGATGAATGACATAATGATACTTACATTCATCTATAAGAACAATCTTCTGTGATGTCAAAAGATATTGATAAACCAGTGCTGCATCCTCTCCATCAAAAATGCGCTTATCTAATTTTTCCAGCAAAACCTGCATAACATCTTTTCGGAACATTTTATTACACATATAGGGCAAAACCCCAAAACAATATGGCGATTCATAGTAAAGCATTTTTTCATACAATTCTTTTCTTTCTATGTCACTTACAAACACTCCAGCCGAAAAACCATTATATTCAAAAACAATACTTTCTTTTTCATCGGATAATTCCCTGGAGATACCTGCCGCAACAATATCTGCACTTTCCATGCAGGAGAGCATTGACACTATGTAATCATTTTCAACCCAATCATCTGCATCAACAAAGACAACATACTCTCCGCTTGCCCTTCTAATACCAGTTAAGCGCCTCTGAGAAACCCCACGATGTCTGCAATGTTCCACCTTAATAAGATTTCCGTATTGTTGTTGGTATGTATCACAAATATCCCCTGTCGAATCTGAAGAACCATCATCCACTAAAATAATCTCTATATTCTTATATGTTTGCCCGATAAGACTGTCCAGGCATTTCCCTATATATTGCTCAACATTATATGCTGGTACAATAATACTTACCTTGTAGATACTATCATGATTCACCATATTTTCCTGCTTTCACAAAGATTCTTCTTAAAAAAAATTCTTCATCATCACAAATCAGAATCTTCTCTCCTGGTATCCCCAATTTTATAAGCTGCTCATTCATCTCTTTTGCATCATTTACACTGGCAATGATATATCTTCCATGAGGAAAACGACGTGTCATATCTTCTGGATGGTAAATCTTCTCTCCCATCAGTCCACTACTTTGCAGAAACTTACTATTATCTGTCAAAAAAATCTCTTTTCTAAACAGCGCAAAAAATTGTCTTATAATCTTACCCAAATGACCAACACCGAACAAAATAATTTCTTCATTCTTCTTTAAAAGGTTTTCCATATATTCCAGCAAAGCTATTTTATTCTCAGTACCCGATAAAATGCATTGCAAGAATTCTGTTTCATTATCCAAAGTTTCCGCAAACAGTTTTACAGTTTCCATCATTCTTTTGGTGTCGAATTTTTCCTCCTGGTTTTGTCCGTTTAAAATATGATATACTTTTTTTGCATTATCTTTTTTCAAATCATTTGGCAATTCTCCAAGAAACCAACGATAACTGACTAATTCCCAGCTAAAAAACATATTTTTATATTGTTCCCATTGATTAGAATTTTTCAGCCGTTTTTTTAGTTCTTCATATTCACTAATATGAAATTCAATACCATGTAATGAGTTTACTGATGCATTTAGATTATCAATTCGATAACAATAGAAAGCTTCTTTCATAAACCAGATTTTTTCTGCATACATCTGTACTAAAAAGGAAAAAGAGATATCCTGATAAGCAGCTCCCTTTGTTTCATTCATCCCAATATGATTTTCCAACAAAAAATTCCTTCGGTAAATCCCATTCCAGAATCCATTAACCCCTTGCTCCAGGAAAAAAGTATTCCTGTTAGAAACAATCACTTTTTCTGTCCATTCATCCTGATAACATGATTTAAGCTTAAAACGATACTCTTTATTATTAACATGAAAAATTTGATAGTATCCTGCTCTGACTACATCGAGTTGATTCTCCAGTGCAATTTGATACTGTTTTTCATACATTTCCGGCAATATATAATCATCTGCCTCACATATTCCGATATACTGACCTCTTGCCTCTTGCAGACCCAGATTAAACTGTGCCCCAACACTTGCTATTGAATGAAAAAAACGAATACGATTGTCTTCTTTTTTCACACGTTCAATAATATCAAGAGTTCCATCCGTGCTGCCTCCATCAACAATTAAAATTTCTATTTCTTGAAGTGTCTGATTCATAACACTCCGGATACATTTTTCAATATAATCTACAGTATTTTTAACATAAATAATTACGGATACCTTAATTTCGTCTGTTTTTTTCATTTATGAATTTCTCCTATGGTTTTAAGTCTTTGATGATAATTGCGCAGTGCACGATAAATATATTGATCAAAAAACTCAAATTGATTTATTCCAAGCTGTACAAGCACTTTCTGCATTTCTCTCTGTGCCTGCTGCTCAACAACAGACAGAAAAACTTGTCCCCTCTTTTTGACCGCTTTCTCAATTGAAAAAACAGGAATACCATCCATATAGGTTTTTTCCTCAGGTTGCTTGCTAACCGCATAGCACATTACCTTGTCATCAAGTCCCTTATCTTGCAGAAAGCTAAAAAACAATCTGCCCACTTTTCCTGCTCCGTAAAGAATAATGCCATCACTATCTGTAACCAGCTTTTCCAGACCACTTAATATTACTTTCTCATTAACCTCTATACGGTAATTTCCCAATCCCATCGTTTTCAGCAATAATGTATCCAGAGGCTCCAAAATTTCATCGGATTGTCCATCAACTCTGAAATCATCTAAATATTTCGCATGAAAAGCAATCAAAGCGAGATAATCTGTCAGTGATTCCTGTAATTGTATATCCTGATTTTTGATTGCAAACAATATGTACAGAATTTCGCGGTATAACACAACTCTGCTCCGTACATTTTCCCATCGAGCTTCCGTAGTCATAATCGATTTTTCTCTGACTCTATAGGTGTAAAATTTTTCTGACAAATGTACCATTCGCCCTGCATGTAGAAAACACTGAATACAAAACAGGGCATCTTCATAGAAAATACCCGGATAAAACATAATGCCATGTCCTAACATCCATTCACGCCTCAAAAATAAAAAACAGGCTGAATCACAGTATTCTTGATTTTCCATCATCTCAACAAAAAAACTTTGACCTTTGCGAATACCCTTGTAACTATTTTTTTTCTTATAGTAAAAATCTTTATTGTCCGTTTCTTTTAAAGAGCCTTCATAAAAAAGTTCTGTTTCAAAACTTACAATATCCAAATTATTTTCTTCCGCTATCTGATACAACTTGTCCAAAACATTGCTTCCTGAAAAATAATCATCTGCATCTAAAAAGGCAATATATTTTCCATGCGCATTTCGTATACCAACATTTCTTGTTTCCGCCAGTCCCTTATTTTCCTGTCGAATCAATTTAAAACGCTTATCTCTATCCATGTATTTTTTAATGATTTTATGAGAATCGTCTGTGGAACCATCATCTATACAAATAAATTCACAATCCATAAAAGACTGTATTGACAGGCTATTCAAACATTCTGCAAGATATTTTTTCACATTATAAACAGGTACAACTACAGAAATCTCAAACATTCTATTCCTTTCTTTTTCTACGGTTATCTTTTTTAACAGGAATTAATTTTAATCAACA
>VSOC01000130.1:0-621 GCA_009774615.1 Lachnospiraceae bacterium | reverse complement strand
GTATTTAATCATATTTATAAATCCAACTAAATTTTCTTCTGTTTCTTCGACAAATATTCTTGGGTTCAAGTTCTGAATCCAGAAATAATATTTCCAATAATGCTCTTTTGAAAAAATATCCGAATGACTAAGATCACTTTGTTCATTATTCAACGTAACTAAATCAATAATAAAATATGGATATCTACAAGGCATAAAATGTATCTTATTCTTCTCAATAATATACTCCCAGTATGAACTAAAATAAAGTTTTTCTGGTAACAAATGACTAATTTCTTCTATTCCAGAATTTATCAAATTAAACTGATGCAAATATGCATCATACACTAAAATCGTGTTTCCTTTTTGAGGCAGCAAAAAAACAAACCTATAGGTAGCAATAAGGCGTATAAATTTCTGATTCGTTTCCATTTCGATTTTTTCTAAACAGGCTCCATTTTCATCTAGCTTATACAATGTTTTTCCAGTAACTGTTAATGCCCATCCATCATTGTTACAAAAATCTGCACATGACATTTTTTCTGGTATTTCCAAAATAATTATTTTTTCATCTTTTATACTAATTTTACACAAATAGCTGGAATTATGAATCAAAAAATAAATTTCATTTTCTACTGTCTT
>VSOC01000013.1 GCA_009774615.1 Lachnospiraceae bacterium | reverse complement strand
CGCTGACCGTAGGGCGACCATCGACAAAGACGATTTTCATGGATTTTTACCCGTTGCTGTGAACGTATGAACAGTAACCTTTTTAAAGTATAGCACAGAAAAACACGAATGAAAAGATTGAAATTAAAAAAAGATAATGCTATAATAAGTAGTAATTAAAACTACATGTTAGAAACATGATTAGCTCATATCTGCTTTTTCTATCCGCTGGTCATGTTATGGAGGAAGATTCATGACGTATAAAATTATTGGTGACAGCTGCCTGGACTTAACCGAAAAATTAAAAAAAGATTCTCATTTTCAGATGATTCCCCTGACCTTACAGGTGGGACAAACTACCATTGTTGACGACGAAAACTTTAACCAGAAAGAGTTTATCCAGTTGATGAAAAACAGCCCGGACTGCCCGAAAACGGCCTGCCCCTCTCCCGAAAGCTTTAAAGATGCCTACACATGCCCGGAGGAGAATATTTTTGTTATCTGCCTGTCGGAACATTTAAGCGGGAGTTATAACAGTGCTGTCCTTGGAAAAAGCCTTTATGAAGAAGAACATGGGAAGAAAAATATCTGTGTCCTCAGTTCTCATTCTGCTTCGGCCGGTGAGTTAAACCTTGCCCTGTATATCCGGGATTTATGCGAGCAGGGACTGCCTTTTACGGAAATTGAAAAGAGAGCCGCGGCTTACCGGGATGATATGAAAACCTACTTTGTCCTGGAATCCCTGGATAATCTGCGCAAAAACGGACGTTTAAGCGGACTGCAGGCGTTTTTTGCCACAACCTTGAATATTAAGCCGATTATGGCGGGAGATCGGGGAGTGATTGTGAAGATCGATCAGGCCCGTGGAATCAGCAAAGCCCTTCAGCGCATGTGTGATCATGCGGTACAGTCGGTTGCGGATACGAAAGACCGGGTGCTGGTGATCGCCCACTGCAATTGTCCAAGTCGAGCCATGCTGGTAAAGGATGAGATGGAAAAGCGCGGGGGGTTTAAGGAGGTTATCGTTACCGAAACCGCAGGGGTGGCTACGGTTTATGCAAATGACGGGGGGATTGTGATTGCGTTTTAGGTGAATGTTCGCCTGCAAATGAGCGCAGGCGAACTCTTTTTATTCTACCCTTTTACTCGGCATCTTTCTTTCCGTTTTCAGCTAAAACCATCATAATCTCGTTGCTCCGGGTGATAAAACCGGTCATTCTTTCAGGAGTCAGGCTGCCGTGGCTCAGCTTAGCCAGATCGTAAAGCTGCTGGCAGATCTTGTCTACGGTTTCTCCCTCTTTATTTTCCAGGACGTACTGTACCAGAGGATGGTTGCTGTTTAATACCAGGGTTTCTCCGTTTCCTCCAAACATTGACGGGTCCATACCGCCGCCCATGCTGTACATCCGCATCATCTCCTGCATCCGGCGGGATTCTTCGGATATGGTGATCATGGAGGCTACGGTGGTATCTTTCAGTTTTTCGGTTTTAACTTCCAGTTTGTCATTATTTAATGCTTTCTTTACCGCTGCGGACAGAGTTTCGGCATCAGCTTTTGCCTTTTCTTTGTCTTCTTCTGCGGTTTCTTCCTTGAAGATATCGGTTACATCGGTATCAATGCGCAGGAACTTCAGATTTTCGTTTTTCTGCTCTAACTGATTGATGAACGGGCTGTCAATGCTGTGCGGAAGGATTACGGCGTCCATGCCTTCTTTCTTAAACATATTGATATACTGGCTCTGTTCTTTTTCGTCGGTGACATAGAATACCTTGTCCGGGTGCTTTTCTTTATTCTTTTCTAAACATTCCGGCAGGGTCAGGTACTTGCCTTCCAGGTTTTTAAAGATAATATAATCCTTCATTTTTTCCTGGAATTTTTCGTCCTTGATGCAGCCGAACTTGATGAAAGGATTGATATCGTCCCAGTATTTCTCGTAGTTTTCGCGGTCGGTCTTGCACATGCCGGAAAGCTTATCGGCAACCTTCTTGGTAATATAGTCCGAAATCTTCTTGACAAAGCCGTCGTTTTGCAGGGCGGAACGGGATACGTTCAGCGGGAGATCCGGGCAGTCGATTACACCTTTTAAAAGCATTAAAAATTCAGGGATAACTTCCTTAATGTTATCGGCAATGAATACCTGGTTATTGTACAGCTTAATGGTTCCCTCAAGGCTCTCGTACTCTAAGTTAATCTTCGGGAAGTAGAGGATGCCTTTTAAGTTAAAGGGATAGTCCATGTTCAGGTGAATCCAGAACAGCGGCTCGCGATAGTCCATAAAGACTTTGCGGTAAAAGTCCTTGTACTCTTCCTCCGTACACTCGTTGGGGTGCTTGTTCCAGAGCGGGCTTACCTCATTTAATGCTACCGGGCGCTTGATAATTTTATATTTCTCTTTTGCCGGGGAAACTTCAACGACTTCCTTGGTTCCGTCCTCGTTTTCCTTTTCTTCGGTCTTTGCTTCCTCGACAATAGTTTCTACGATAGTGTCTTTATCGGTCAGTTCATCCTTTTCAATGGTTTCATACTGCGGGCCGTCGGCTGCATTGTCCAGGAAAATCGGAACCGGCATGAAGGAACAGTATTTTTCGATAACCTCTCTTGCGCGGTATTCGTTGGAGAACTCGGTGCTGTCTTCGTTCAGATAGAGGGTGATTTTTGTACCGATGGTTTCTTTGTCGCAGTCAGTCATTTCAAAGGATGTTCCGCCCTCGGACTCCCAGTGAACTGCTTTCGCGTCTGCCTGGTAAGACAAGGTGTCGATGGTTACTTTATCCGCTACCATAAATGCGGAATAAAAGCCCAGACCGAAATGACCGATAATCTGATCTTCGTTTGCTTTGTCCTTGTATTTTTCCATAAATGCCTGCGCACCGGAAAAGGCAATCTGGTTGATGTACTCTTCTACCTCATCTTCGGTCATGCCAAGACCATTATCCTCAAAAACAATGCTCTTATCGTTGGGGTTTACGGTTACCTGAATCTTGTACTCCATATCCTCCGGCTTTTCAAACTCTCCGATCAGTTCGAGCTTCTTTAACTTGGTGATCGCGTCACAGCCATTAGAAATCAGTTCCCGGTAGAAAATATCGTGGTCGGAATAAAGCCACTTTTTGATAATGGGGAATATGTTCTCGCTGTTAATTGATAAGCTTCCAGATTTTGCCATAATGCAACACTCCTTTTCTGCGTGGTTCTATTGTTTTTTCGTTTTTACGTTTCACGGCTGTTTTTTTGTTCCACGGGATTTGTGGACAGTCTTTTTATGCCTCGCTCCTTATTCTAATACAGGTATAACAAAAAGTCAACAGGAAATTAGCACTCATTTTCATTGAGTGCTAGTAATTTTATAAAATATCTTGATTTTGTTGATAAATACAAAGTTTTTCTTTTGCCATAGGAAAAGGACAAAAAGTCCAACGGACAGGAATTGATAAGAGAATACGATTGACAGAGGATAACGCCCGGCCCCGGAAAATTGAAAGCACAATTTTTCACCCATTATCTTGTATATATCCCCTCATTATGCTAAACTTAAAGAAAACCACAAATTCCCGATTGGAGGCATAGGATGAAAAAATTTGATTTAAAAAGCTTTGCTGCCGGACTGCTCATCGGAACCCTGGGAATAACCACTGCATTTGCGGCAGCAGGGATTCTGTCTGCGGATCTGTGTGATACCAAGGTAACTCTGAAGGGTGCGCCTCTTTCCCTTAACCATCCTCTGATTTCTGTCACCATGGAAGACGGACAAGAACCAAAGCTGTACATGCCAGCCGATGAATTGCTGACAAGTTTAGGATATACGCTTCATTATGACAATGGAAAAAATACAGTGGATCTGCTTCCCGGAAATGCCAGCCTCCCGGATGCTGTCAGCTATGGGAATGGGGATTCAGTCATTGCTTTGGCCAATCGCCCGGAACAACGAAATATTGCCGAATCCGGCGCTTTCCAGGCAGAGGATAATCAAACCTTAATCCTGGAAATTACCTCAGATATAAAAGGCGGCTCCGTAGATTTCTTCCTGTTTGACCCAAACGGAAAAGAACAGCACATTGTCATCGAGTCCTCTGACATAGTAAAAGAGATTCCCCTGGAAAAAGGACTGTGGAAGTATAATTGTTCCGGCATATTTAAGGAGGGCGGGAATGTGAAGCTTATAGGTACAATCCGGTAAACAGGGCACAGTCCGGGATAACTCTGCCTGCGCAGTATTTATTATTTTACAATTCTTTTTATTCAACGTTAAGAAAGGAAATTTATGGTTGCACTATCCATTGATGATTTAAAATCTTTTACCAAAAAACTCTTCCTGGGGACGGATTTCGATGATTTTTTATTAACCGAGGCAAAGATTGTTACCTTTAACAGTTTTACCATTGACGGTCACATCCGCCGGGGTTTTTACACGGAAGAGGAGACCGGGGAACTTAAGCTGCAGGAATGTTCCTTCTGGAAAACCATCCGCCCGATTTGCTTTTCTCTAATTAAGGGTAAACGTCTGCCGGGAAGCTTCCACATCAGTCTGCAGGCAAATCATCAGCAAACGGAGGATTTTTTAACCTCCAGACAGATCCCTGCCGTATCCGGTGAACAAATCAAGGGGCTTTACCTGCACATCCGCTATGATGACGGGAAGCTTTTCTGTATCACGGGAAGCTCCCTGGCGATTTTTACGATGGACAAAACCTTAGATCGGGAATGGGATGCCTGGGTGGAGGAATTTCTTAAAAAAGCCGAAATTGCGGCTGTTCTGGAATAAATTACAGAACAAATATACCAAGCCTGCAACCACCATCCGGCTTACAGCATCCGTTATGCGAAAACCGCCGGCGCAGATAAGAAAGATTCCGTTAAAAATCTTAACAGGGTGGATTTTTCTGTAAAGCCAAAAAATACTTCCCAACTCAATCCGGGAAGTATTCCTGATATAATTCAAATAAATTTGTAGTTGTTGTATTTTCCTGTGTAACAAAGCTTACATCCTGCCATACCCGGCCGGAAACCGTAACCAGGTTATCTTCCAGAAAAGCATCATAGTATTCATGGAAGACGCTGTCCTTGCGCAGAAGCATCATCTCTTCTTTACGTGCAAGTGTAGCCTCCTGATCGTAGGGATTGTGACAGTAAAAAAGATAAAACCTGCCGTTATCTTCCATAATCTCGCTGATTTCGCCCTGGTTCATGGCAAACACGGCTTCTTCCATCCCGGCAGACAGTTCACCGCGCACGATTTCCCTGCGGATTTGTTCTTCTGTGCTGTTTGCCCGGGCAATGGCATCAAAATCGGCACCTTCACTCCGAACCGCCTGCCAGACTTCCCTGGCATTAAATTCATTATCCAGAACAATCTGCGATACTTCAACGACCTTCGCCTCATTATCACTGATCTCTAAATCGGCATTCTTCGTCAGCACATCCACCGTCTTACAGGCCAGATAATATTCCTGGTACAGGTTGAGGACATCATCCGATCCGGCCCCCGTGTAGGCTTTATCCGCCTCGGTAAGCTGGCTGTAATAGTCCTGGGCCAGACGGCGGAGCTGTTCCATCTCCCCGTTATCCAGGGTTATTCCATACTCCTGTGCCATTGCGCCGATCCTTTTTAAATCCACCATAAACTGCTTAATCTGTTCCAGAAGATATTCCTGAAAGGTTGTCCCGTCCTCCACTACGGCAATATCCCAGATCTGACTGGTATAAATCTGCTCATAGCGGTTTCTCTCCGTTGCCACAACCAGCATGATTTCCGGTCGGCGAAGTGTTACACCGATTTCTTTTTTTACCGTAACCGGCGGTCTGGCTTTACAGCCTGCAGCCAGCAGCACCATGATCAGTACCAGACACCAAAGCCTTAACACCCTGCTTATATTCCTCATGCACACAACCCTCTGCATACGCTATAACAGCCGAAGCACCTTTAACACTCCGTCACGGACATTGGTATCTGCCTGGAAACGGGCGGCAGCTTTCACTTCCTGCCGGGCATTGCCGATAGCATAGCTGTAGTAAGCCCTTGCCAGCATCTCCACATCGTTCATCTGATCGCCAAAAGCCATGGTTTCTTCCGGGAGAATATCCAGGCTTTCCTGAATCTTCTGAATAGCCGCCCCTTTATTTACACCCAGGGCCATGCAGTCCATCCACATATCCCCCGATATGGTAATCTTTAACAGATCCTGATATTTTTTCCGGATGGCAGCCGTGCTTTCCTCTACGCCGTGTTTTTTATAGGCGGAAACCTTAATAAACTCGTCTGGAACCTTCGTAACATCAGCAACCTGCTTTACCTCAAAGCGGTAACAGTCCACCAGCCACTGGACAAGTTCTTTATTCTCGGTTTCAAGGTAGACCACATCCGGCCCGCTTAAAACCACATCCAATTCCTTATTCGCCCTTATCTCCTCCACAATAGCCAGAGCAAGTTCCCGCCGAATAGGGTTTAAAAATAAGTTTCGGCCATAGCAGCCGACATAAGCTCCATTGTCCGAAACGTAAAAAATTTTTTCCTTTATCGGATAGAAAATCCGTTCAATACTGTGCCACTGACGCCCGCTGGCGGCGGCAAACTGAATGCCCTTTTCCCGAAGCCGGAGAATCTCCTTATAGTACTCCGGATTCAATGTATTTTCCCCGTCCCGAACCAGTGTGCCGTCAATATCCGATACAATCAGCTTAATCATATCTGACCTCCTCCAAAACGCCCAGCGTTTTCAGTTCCTGGTAAAGCCTTCCCACCGGAAGACCCACAACATTATTATAATCGCCGTGGATTTCCTTAATATAAGCGGCAAATTTCCCCTGAATACCGTAGGCTCCTGCTTTATCCATCGGTTCTCCGCTTTCCGTATAACGGTAAATCTCTTCTTCGGTCATGGGAAACACAGAAACGTCCGTACATGCAGAAAAGCTGGTCAAAGTTTTCTTTGTTCCCCCGGCGGTAACGGTTACGCCGGTGTACACCTGATGCACCTGTCCCTGAAGCTGCAAAAGCATCTCCACGGCCTCCTTGTGGTTTGCAGGCTTTCCCAGAATCTTTCCCTGAACGGCAACCACCGTGTCTGCACCAATCACCAGCGTATCCTCACCGTATCTGGCCGCAACCTCCTGAGCTTTTTTTCGGGATAACTCCAGCACCAGCCGATCCGGCTGTGTTTCTTCCACATCTTCCTCAGCCATACTGGGCATAATCTCAGGCTTTAAACCAATCTGGCGCATAAGCTGGCTTCTCCTTGGCGAAGCCGAAGCTAAAATTAAACGTCGTTTCATTAATCTATTTGCTCCATTTCTATTCTTAAAGTTACTTCTTTTAAAGTTACTTCTGTTAAAAAATATTTATCAACCGGATAAATGCCTTTTTTAATAAACCTTCAGCCGTCCAATCACCTGTTCCTTTTCTTCTCCTTCGTCCGGCTGACGGTGACGCTGCACATACAGGGTATAGGTGAAATCACAGAAATAAAAACTTACCAGCGCCAGAGCCGTCACCTTTTCATAGGTTTCAGGAATATAACCCACCATGCGGTTGACAAAGCCATTTAAAAAACGGAAGAAGAAAATCCCCAGAAATCCCCAGGCGATACTGCTCTCCAGGCAGATAATTCCTTTGTAATTAAATGGCTTATGGCTGTAATCCCACCAGAACGAGCCAAAAAGGCGGATCATCATATGTGCCGTTACCAGTTCCATGGATGTAGCCATAATCGTTGTGGCAAAATAAAGCTTAATTGTCTGTGAAGCAAAAGGCTGCAAAAACAGACAGGCACCCAGGGCACCAAAACCATAGATAATGCAAAAGGGCCCATGACCAAAACCCCGGTTAATCACCGGCGTGCGATATTCATAGCTGAGGACAACACACTCCAGCAGATAGCCAAAAAAACTAAACACAAAAAAACAATTAATTAAATGATAGACATTCACAAAAATTTCTCCTTTCCCCTCTGCAGTCCACCTGACGCTTAACCTACACTTTAACTTGTTCAGTATAATATGGCTCCAGAAAAAAGGCAAGAACGAAATTCTTACATTTTCCTCATTTTCCTTATTTTTTTCAACTTGCAGCCCGGGATTTCATGATGAATGCTTCGCCCCAGATGAATACTTCACCCTAATCCAGCAATAGACGCTCTACATCCAGCATCCCCCAGCCCTGCTGGTTATGGGGAAGCCCCAGATCCACTGCCCGCTCCATAATCCGCAGCTTCACATCCTTATTCGTCATCCAGGGATATTTTTCCAGGAGAAGGGCTATTGCCCCGGATACTAAGGGCGTACTCATGCTGGTGCCGCTCTTAATCTGGTACTTGGAGGGCATATTGGAACAGCTGATAATCTTTGAACCGGGTGCTACAATGTCCGGTTTTAAGATACAGGACTCGGTCGGCCCTCTTCCGGAATAATCCACCATCCGGTTTCCCATCACAAAAATAGCCTGGTTGTCGTCGGAACTTCCCACGGTAATCGCCTTTCGGCTGATTCCCGGCGTGGTTATGGTCATGGCCTTCGGCCCCTGGTTTCCTGCGGCAATCACCATGACCAGGCCGTCATCCCAGGCGGCATCCACCCCCTTAACCAGGGCAGAATTCTCCCCCATCACCTTGCGGTTAAAAGAACCTACGGAAATATTGACAATGCGGATGCCGTACTTCTCCCGGTTCTCCCTCACCCAGCGAAGCCCTTCCAGCACATCCGTGGCAAATCCGTTCCCCTTTCGATCCAGAACCTTTACGCAAATCAGCCGGCACTCCGGTGCCATCCCCTGGAAACGCCCGCCGGAAGCCTGGCCGTCCCCGCCGATAATGCCGCAGACATGGGTTCCGTGCGAGTTATCATCATAAGGGTTTCTCCGTCCCCGAAGCATATCCTGAAAAACCACCACCCGATCGCGGATATCCTGATGAAGAAAAACGCCGGTATCTAAAACGGCAACACCCACATCTCTTCCCGTAATCCCGTATGAAAAAGCATTTCCCCAGCCTATTTGTCTTTTTACCTGCTCCATGTCCCCTCTCCCCGGTACATCCTGTCGAACAATGTACTGGCATGATCTCACACTCTTATTGATAGGATATTCCTGATTTTGCCGGCGGGTTACTGTGAACACACGCAAAGCATAATCCCCTTTTAAAATCAGCCTGGCAAAAGCCCGACAAAAAGATAAAAATACATTGAAATTACGCTTATATCGTGATAAAGTATAAAGAGCACAAACTATATTTATACAGAAGGGATCTTATTTCCATGACGATTGATCATAAATTTGCAATTAAAAAATTACAGAAACTAGATGGATTTTTTACGGCTTTTTCCCCGCTCACCCGTATGCCCTATATTCACTGTGATGAGGAAACCTTTGACGATCAGGTTTATCTTTTCTCCTCGGAAGAGATGTGCAAGGAATTTGTAACCGCAGAAAATGAAAAGAAAAATCCGGTTGTTCTTATGAAAATTCAGCAGCCTCAGATGAACGGCTTTTTAAACAGCCTCTATGCATTAGATGTCAATATGGTGATTTTCCGTGACGATGCAGGCGAAAACCGGCTGGAGCTTGAAGAACTGGCTAACCGCCCGGATATGGAGAAGCTTGCAAAGGAAAAAATTCCTATTATGAACCCGCGGCTCACCCTGACCATGATTTATTTTCTTCAGGAACTGCGCCGCCCCATAAAGCACGATATGGCACATCTGCGTGAACTCGAAGAAGAGATGATTGCCAACCTGGTAAAATCAAACTTTATCCTGGCGGTAGAAGCTATGCAGGGAGAAAATTCCGAAGAACCAACCAAAGTAAATCTTAAAAACATTAAAATTCCTTATATAAAAAATAAAGAGGGCGATATTTATCAGCCTCTTTACTCGGATTTTTCAGAGTTCCGCAAATATGCCGGCCCCAATGCCCCAAAGCTGCGCATATCCAGTTTAAGCTTTTATCAGCTTCCTCAGTTTTTAATTAAGGACTCCAAGGGCTTTGTTATTAATCCGGCGGGAACCAACCTTGTACTTACCACGGAGCAAATCCAGAGGATTGTAAGCGCCTACCGTTAGTTGTTTGTGCAGTACTTCATGCATTCCCATGCATCGGAGCAGAACCCGGTTTTCGGTTGGGAAAAAATTAAGAATTTCTTCATAATCTGTTTAAGTAACATTCAATCTTTTTATCCGATGCTGTGCTATACTTTAACTATAAGAAATGCACCGGATAAAAACCTTTGAAATTCCTTTTTGAACTTGAAATGCACAAGTGCAGGCCCCGTGACGTCACACACGGGGTTTTTTCTTTGTATTTGCATTTTTTCCTGTCTTTTTCCATTTTTGTTTATTATGTCCGTCTTTTTGCACCTGCCCATGTTCAGTTACATCCTAATCGACCGCCCTGCAGCTCTTTCTCTCCACAAGCCGATGAGGAACGATAATCTTGGTCGCCAAGAGGTTGGGGTTTTCAATATGGTTCATCAGCTGCGAGGCAGCCTCAATCCCCAGCTGGTAGGAATTGACATCGATGGATGTCAGCTGCGGTGAAGTAATCCGGGCCAGAAGGGAATTATTAAAGGAAATAATGGATAAGTCTTCCGGTATGGACATACCTGCCCGCAGACAGACCTGTTCTAAGGCAACGGCAAAAATATCGTCGCTGACCACCATCGCCGTGGGGCGCTCCGGGCTTTCCAGCAGTTCTTTAATGCGCTCCGAGTTTCCTTTAGTGACGGAAGTCAGTTCCAGACAGTATTCCGGGCGCAGGGCAATCTGATGTCGGGTCAGGGCAAGCTGATAGCCCGCCTTTCGATCTGCGGAGAACATCAGACTGCTTTCACTGCCCAAATAGGCAATCTTTTTATGGCCCAGGCTAAGAAGGTATTCCGTAGCCTCCTGCCCCGCCAGTAAATTATCGTTATCGATATAAATCGTCTGGTTGACATACTGGTAGGCTTTTCCAATCAGGACATAGAGCAGTCCTTCATTATATAAATACTCCAGAATCGGATCCTGATTTTTAACGTACAATAAGATAAAACCATCCACCTGACCGTTCTGCACCATGGTCTGAATAACCTGAAACAATTCCTCCTCATCCTTCCCGGTCATCACCGTGCTGATCACCTGGCGGGGATTGCAGAACTGACTGATTCCCCGAATAGCTTCCAGATAAAAGGAATTTTCATAGGTTTCCTTCTGCGAAGGCGGCAGGATAATACCAATGGTTTTCTGTACAAGACCTGGTGAAACCGCCGGGGAAGCCGCCGCGGAAGTCCCGGGCTCATAGCCAAGCTGCTGCATCGCCTGACGCACTTTTTCTTTGGTTTCTTCACTGATTGAGGGATTATTTTTGCAGGTTCTGGATACCGTAGAAGGAGATACTCCTGCAAGCGCCGCCACTTCCTTAATTGTCACTGCCATAAATGCATCCTCGCTTTACTTTATTTTACTTGAATTGTAAATGTAAACACCTGGAAAGTCAATCCGGTCATGCAATTTTTCATCCTTTTTTCATAATTATGCCCGTGCAGCAAAGTGCAAAATAGTGCAAAAATAATATAAGTTTGCATACCATCCGTTTTGCCAGAATTATTCTTCTCCTATTATTCCATATATTCCCTTATTCATTCAGCAATATTCACCAAATAACCTGCCTGTTTTTTATTAATTTTCACCTTTTTAAAACTTTATTGCAAAATCTATTGCAATTTTTATGCAAACATAGTATATTGATTGCAGTTAATTGCGTAATGTTTTGGTGCAACTTTACGCAAACAATAGAAAATGTATAGGAGGTTTGGTATTATGAGTAACGCAGAAAAAATCCGCATTCTTTCTCCGGCTACCGGTCAGCTTGTTCCCCTGGATCAGGTTCCTGATCCGGTGTTTTCGCAGAAGATTATCGGCGACGGTATTGCGGTCATTCCCAGTGATGAAACCATCGTCAGCCCGGTGGACGGCGAAGTTGTTTCCGTCGCTGAAACACTCCATGCCTATGGTTTCCGCACAAAAGAAGGGGTTGAACTGCTGATCCATATCGGACTGGAAACCGTAGCCTTAAAAGGTGCCTGCTTTAAGCCCCTGGTCAAGGTCGGGGATCAGGTTAAAGCCGGAACCCCCGTGGCAGAGGTTGACTTAAACTTTCTTAAAGAAAAAGAACTAAACCCCATCACCCCTATTTTAATCTGCGGCGGGGCTGAGGGACTTTGCTTAAGCTACGGCGAAGGCAGCGCCAAAGCCGGAGAAACGGAAGTGCTTGTCCTCTCTGCTTCTGCCAAAGAAAATCCGGTTCAGGAAACCACAGAAAGCACAAAGACTGCATCTGCGCCAAAAGAATCCTCTGCGGCTTCCGGCAGTCCGTCTTCTGCGGGAAAGAACGATTCCGAAGAAAAGAAGGACGGCAAAAAAATTAAAATTAATTTTGACTTCCTCCAGAAACTGGGCAAGGTTTTAATGGCAGTTATCGCCGTAATGCCGGCTGCCGGCCTGATGATCAGCCTTGGAAAACTGGTACAGATGGCAGGCGCGGATATGCACATGATTTTCATGGTGGGGAGCACCATGGAAAATATCGGCTGGGCAGTGATTAATAACCTTCATATCTTATTTGCCGTAGCCATCGGCGGTTCCTGGGCCAAGGAGCGCTCCGGCGGCGCGTTCGCTGCGGTAATCGCCTTTGTCCTGATTAACTGTATTACCGGTGCCATCTTCGGCGTAACGGCAGCGATGATCAATGACCCGGACGCCGTTACCCACACTCTTTTCGGGCGTGAAATCCTGGTCAACGGCTATTTTACCTCCGTTCTTGGTGCCCCTGCGCTGAATATGGGTGTATTTGTGGGAATTATCTCTGGATTTACCGGCGGAATCATTTATAATAAGTACTATAATTACCGCAAGCTTCCCGATGCCCTGGCCTTCTTTAACGGCAAACGCTTCGTTCCTATGGTTGTTATCGTGTGGTCGGTGATTATCTCCTTAGGGCTTGCTGTCGTATGGCCGGTTGTCCAGACAGGAATTAATAACTTCGGTGTGTGGATTGCCAACTCTTCTTCCACTTCACCGGTACTGGCTCCCTTTATCTACGGAACCTTAGAGCGGCTTTTGCTTCCCTTTGGACTTCACCATATGCTGACAATTCCGATGAACTATACCTCTTTTGGCGGAACCTACACCATCCAGACCGGAATCAATGCCGGATCGCAGGTTTTTGGTCAGGACCCGCTGTGGCTTGCCTGGGTAACGGATTTAATTAACTTCCAGGATGCCGGAAACACCGCCGCCTATTCGGAATTAATGGCTACCGTTATCCCTGCCCGCTTTAAGGTAGGACAGATGATCGGCGCTACCGGCCTGCTTTTAGGTATTGCCCTTGCCATGTACCGCCGGGTAGAGCCCGATAAAAAACAGCGCTACCGCTCCATGTTCTTTTCCACCGTACTTGCCGTATTCCTCACCGGTGTAACCGAGCCGCTGGAATTTATGTTTATGTTCTGCGCCCTTCCGTTATACATCGTCTATGCGGTACTGCAGGGCTGTGCATTTGCCATGGCGGGAATCCTTCCCCTGCGGCTTCATTCCTTTGGAAATCTGGAGTTTATCACCCGTGTTCCCATGTCCTTAAAGGCAGGGCTCGGCGGTGATTTAATTAATTTCATCCTCTGTGTTCTGGTATTCTTTGCCGTTGGCTACGGTGTTGCCTATGTCATGATTGGCAAGATGAAATTTGCAACCCCCGGACGTCTGGGCAATTATACGGATGAAGGCGAGGACGAGGCAGGCGCAGCGCCCTCTGCGGCAAAAGGAAGCTCCGGCGGAAACAGCCAGGCCGAGCGCATTATCGCCCTGTTAGGCGGACGGGAAAATATTACCCTGGTTGACGCCTGCATGACCAGACTTCGCGTCACGGTTAAAGATCCGGCAAAGGTTGCCGAACTTGCCGACTGGAAAGCGGAAGGAGCCTTGGGCCTGTTAAAGAAGGATAACGGCATTCAGGCGATTTACGGGCCGAAGGCCGACGTGTTAAAATCGGATATTAATGATATCCTTTGATAAGCTTTTAGCAATACGGTAAAAACACCACACAAACATCCAGAAAGAACGAAAAGAAAGGAAGTTCCGGCGATGAAACTTTTAACCTTAAACACCCACAGCCTTGCAGAAAAACATGCCGACGAAAAACGTGAGATTTTTGCAGAAATGATTGCACAGGAACTTCCCGATGTTTTTGCCCTTCAGGAGGTCAACCAGAGAATCGAGGAAGATCCGGTTTTGATGGACGGCAATCCGCAGTATATCCCGTGCCGGGGTTTTTCGGGGCCTGTGCGCAGGAGAAACCACGCCCTTTCTCTGGCAGAACTTCTTAAAGAGAAAAACTGCCCCTATTTCTGGACCTGGGTTCCGGCAAAAATCGGCTATGGAATCTATGAGGAAGGGCTTTCCCTGTTCTCCCGCTCTCCCATCGAACAGACCGAGCAGCTTTTTATCAGCCGGAATCAGGATTTTTCCAACTGGAGAACAAGGAAAAGCCTGGGCATAAAGACACGGGGCGAATGGTTTTACTCCGTCCATATGGGCTGGTGGAAGGACGAGGAGGAACCGTTTGCCCGGCACTGGGACTGTCTTAGCCAACATCTGCAAACTGCAAAATCCGAACAGGAAACCATCTGGATCTGCGGTGATTTTAACAGCCCGTCCGATGTTTTGGGCGAAGGCTACAGCTATGTGAAGGATTCCGGATGGCAGGATACCTATGAACTGGCAAAAGAAAAAGATTCCGGGATTACGGTCAGCGGCGTTATCGACGGATGGCGCAACCAGAACAGAAAAGAAATCGACGAGGGGATGCGTATTGATTATATCTGGTGCAGTAAAAAGAGGGCTGTCCGTCAGTCCCGGGTCGTATTCAACGGAAAACATTATCCCATCGTGTCCGACCATTACGGCGTGATGATAGAAACGGAGGAAATATCATGATTCGAGGAGCTGGCATCCTTATGCCGATTACCAGCCTGCCGTCTAAGTACGGCATCGGCTGCTTTTCGCAAAGTGCTTATGATTTTATCGACTGGCTGAAGGAAGGCGGACAGCGCTACTGGCAGATCCTTCCCTTAGTTCCCACCAGTTTTGGAGATTCCCCCTACCAGTCCTTTTCCACCTATGCGGGAAATCCCTACTTTATCAGTCTGGAGAAACTTATCGAAGAAGGCGTGCTGACCAAAAAAGAATGTGAAGACGCAGATTTCGGCGACGATCCCAAAGACATTGACTATGAAAAAATGTATGAAAACCGCTGCTCTCTTCTCTACAAAGCCTACGAGCGCAGCAGTATCAGCGAAAATCAGGATTATCTTCGGTTTATGGAAGAAAACGGCTGGTGGCTGAAGGACTATGCCCTGTTTATGGCGGTAAAGGAGAGGTTCGACGGAAAGCCCTGGACGGAGTGGGCCGAAGACATCCGCCTTCGCTGGGCCAATGCCATGGACTATTACCGGCGGGAAATGTATTTTACCATTGAATTTCACCAGTATCTTCAGTTTAAGTTCTACCAGCAGTGGACAAAACTAAAAGCCTATGCCAATGCCCGGGGAATCCAGATTATCGGGGATATTCCCATCTATGTCGCCATGGACAGCGCCGATGCCTGGGCACACCCGGAGCTGTTTCAATTAGATGAAAACAATGTTCCGACCGCCGTAGCCGGATGTCCGCCTGACGGCTTTTCCGCCACAGGCCAGCTCTGGGGCAATCCGCTCTACCGCTGGGATTACCACGCACAGACCGGATTTTCCTGGTGGATCGAGCGCCTGCGTTACTGCTTTAAGCTTTATGATATCCTGCGGATTGACCATTTCCGCGGCTTTGACGAATACTACTCCATCCCTTACGGTGCCAAAACCGCTGCCAACGGAACCTGGGAAAAAGGGCCGGGAATCCATCTCTTTCACCGGATGAAGGAAGTCCTTGGCGAACGGAAGGTTATTGCCGAAGATTTAGGCTATGTCACGGATTCCGTAAAGCAGTTGGTTGCCGATACAGGATTTCCGGGGATGAAAGTTCTGGAATTTGCCTTCGACTCCCGGGATACGGGCTGCACGAACGATTACCTGCCCCACAACTATCCCGAAAACTGCGCCGCCTACACCGGAACGCACGATAATGAAACCCTGGTCGGATGGTTTAACAGCATTACAAAAGAAGAAATGGAAAATGCAAGAGATTACCTCTGCGATCACTATACGCCGAAAAAACATCTGCACTGGCCCTTTATCAGCCTGGTAATGCGCAGCCGGGCAAACCTCTGCATTATCCCGATCCAGGACTATCTTGGCTATGACAACACCAGCCGGATGAACCGCCCTTCCACCGTGGGAATAAACTGGCGGTGGAGGATTACCGAAAAAGAATTAAGCAAAGAACTGCAGAAAGAAATCTTCAATGCAGCAAAACGTTATGGACGAATTTAAGCCAATAACTGCCATTATCCTATATGCCGAAAAGGAGGACGCCAAAAAGCGTCCTCCTTTTCCTCAACATTTCTTTCTCAATACTTCTTCAGCAAATCACAAAAATCAAAGGTTGCAAAATAATCCTTCGGTGTTTCTGCCCGGCGGATTAACTCCACGCTTCCATCCTCTTTCAAAAGAAGTTCCGCGGAGCGAAGACGTCCGTTATAGTTATATCCCATGGCAAAGCCGTGCGCACCCGTATCGTGGATAACCAGATAATCGCCCATGGCAATCTCGGGAAGCATACGATCCACGGCAAACTTGTCATTATTTTCACAAAGCGATCCTACAATATCGTACTTATGATCGCAGACGGCCTCTTCCTTCCCGGCAACTGTGATATGATGGTAGGCCCCGTACATCGCCGGGCGCATCAGGTTTGCCGCACAGGCATCCACGCCGATATACTCCTTATAGGTGTGCTTTTCATGAATTGCCTTTGTGACCAGACAGCCGTAGGGCCCGAGCATAAAGCGCCCGCACTCCGTACAGATAGCAACATCGCCCATGCCTTCGGGAACCAGCACTTCTTCATAAACTCTGCGCACGCCCTCGCCGATGGCCAGGATATCGTTCGGTTCCTGCTCCGGGCGGTAAGCAATCCCCACGCCGCCGGAAAGGTTGATAAACTCTGCCGAAATCCCGGTTTCCTTCTTCACCCGCACCGCCAGTTCAAACAAGGTTCTGGCAAGCATGGGATAATAGTCATTCGTCACGGTATTGCTGACCAGAAAAGCATGAATGCCAAAGTGTTTTGCCCCTTTTTCTTTTAAGATCTTATACGCCTCTATCAACTGGGCTTCGGTCATCCCGTACTTGGCATCACCCGGATTATCCATAATGCCGTTGCTGATCGTATAGACCCCGCCGGGATTAAAGCGGCAGCTCACCGTTTCGGGGATGGCACCTAAAGTTTCTTCCAGGCAGGCAATGTGCGTAATATCATCCAGATTAATCACCGCCCCCAGCTTATGAGCCATAGCAAACTCCTCCGGCGGCGTATCATTGGAAGAAAACATAATCTCCTTTCCCGAAAACCCGCAGCCCTCGGACAGCATCAGTTCCGTAGCCGACGAACAGTCCGTCCCGCAGCCCTCTTCCTTTAATATCTTTAAGATAAACGGATTAGGCGTCGCCTTCACCGCAAAATACTCTTTAAATCCCGGGTTCCAGGCAAATGCCTGATGAAGCTTCCTTGCATTCTCCCGGATTCCCTTCTCGTCATACAGGTGAAACGGCGTGGGAAACTTTTCTGCCATCTCCTGAATCTGTTCCAGGGAAACAAACGGTCTTTTTTCCATCATGTACTCTCCTCTGCGTCTTGTTGCTGCTCACACGTTCACAGCAGCATTTCTTCCATCGATTGGGCTTAGTTTTTTCTTTTCCATTGCCCAAGTCGATACTTTTTTCCTTGGCTTAAGCCTCTTCCCTACTCGATAGGAACTACCCGCATAATATTTGTCTGCGTCGCCGGCTCATTCCTCTTTGCATAGGACACAACGCCCGCAGTAATCACCGCCAGATCGCCTTCCCTGACAATCCCTTTCTCTTTCAGTTCTTCTAAGGAATATTCAATCAGTTCGTCGGTAGACTCCGCACGCTTTGACCAGAGCGGCTTCACGCCCCAGTAAATCATCATCTGCCGCACTGCGGACAGGCTGGGCGACATCCCGATAATCTGCGAAGCCGGACGCCACTTGGAAAGCATCTTTGCCGTATAGCCGGAAATCGTCGGCGTGACAATCACCTGCGCATGGAGATCATCTGCCGTCGCCACCGAAGAATAGCACACTGCATTGGAAATATGGTGCCCGTTCTTGGCAAATACATGGCGGTTGCGGTAGGAACTGTAGTCTAAGTGGGACTCGGTATCGCTTACAATGGTCGCCATCATCTTTAAGGCTTCAATCGGGTATTTTCCCATCGCCGTTTCCCCGGAAAGCATAACCACATCGGTTCCGTCATAGACCGCATTTGCCACATCCGTTACCTCGGCTCTGGTCGGGCGCGGGTTGCGGATCATGGAATCAAGCATCTGGGTTGCCGTAATCACCACCTTGCAGGCTTCATTACAGCGTCCGATAATCGTTTTCTGGATGTAGGGAACCTTCTCCGGCGGAATCTCCACACCCATATCGCCCCGGGCAACCATAATGCCGTCTGCGGCAGCAATAATCTCATCTAGGTTATCAATACCTTCCGCGTTTTCAACCTTGGCAATAATCTGCATATTTGCCCCTTCTTCGCGCAGGATATCCCGGATTTCACGGATGGCCTCGGCATTGCGCACAAAGGATGCCGCGATAAAATCAAATCCTTCTTTAATTCCAAAACGAATATCTTCTTTATCCTTATCGGTCAGTGCCGGAAGCTTAATCTTAACATTAGGAACATTTACGCCCTTCCTCTGTCCCAGTTCGCCGCCGTTAATTACGGTACAGACAATATCGGTTTCCTTCACCTCTTTGACTTCCAGTTCAATTAAACCATCGTCTATTAAAATCTTATTTCCCGGAACTACATCCTCGACCAGACCTGCATAGTTAATAAAGCCGATATGCTCATCGCCTTCCATTTCCCGGGTAGTCAGGGTATATTCCTGTCCTTCCTGGAGAATCACCTTTTTCTCATCTTTTAGTAAGCCGGTACGGATTTCCGGGCCCTTGGTATCTAACAATGCGGCAATCGGGCGATCCACCTCCTTGCGCACCTGCTTTAACAGTTCCAGCCGCGCCTTATGCTCACTGTAACTGCCGTGGGAGAAGTTAAAACGCGCCACATCCATCCCGTTTTCTGCCAATCCCCGCATAATATCCGGGTTGTCACTGTTCGGCCCTAAGGTGCAGATAATTTTTGTCTTTTTCTGTCTTGTCAATTCTTCCATAACTCTTCTCTCCTTATCTTCCCACTTCGTACAACACTTTCGGTTATACCTGTTTCATCCCACCCGATATAACGATAGTAAATCTGCCTGCTTCATCCCCATCTCACTTCTTTTGTTACTGTTCACACGTTCGCAGCAAGTGCACAGACCTCCATGAACCTTAACCTTCTTCTCACTTCTTCTCTGTTACATGCTGATGCGTGTACAGATGATCCTGACAGTATTCATAACTGCCTGCACATTTGGAGCAATAGCGAAACTCCATCTGCGCCCCGTCCTCCTCTGTCCTCCCGCAGACTGCGCAGCGATGGCGGGTTCTTCCGGCAGGCTTTATCTTGGTCTGTGCCTTAAATTCCTGCCTGCGCCGGATTTCCTTGGGCGAAAACCGCTGGGGCTTTCGGGTAAGCACGAAAAAGACCAGCACGTTTAACAGAGAAAGACCGATTTCCAGCCGCACAACGATATCCCCTGTAACAAACGAATAAATATACAAGGCCGTTTCGGCAACTGCCAGGTATTTTATCTTTATGGGGAGTAAGCCCCAGATAAAAAACTCCATATTCGGAAACATCAGAGCAAAGGCGATAAACAGGGAAAAGTTCAGGTACACCGGCCTCAATATCGTCCCGACGCCCAAAAGAAAATACACTGCAACCGCCCCGGCCACATGGCCAATCACCCCTAAAAGGAAGTAAATATTAAAGCGGAACGAACCCCACACCCGCTCAAGCGTACTCCCAAGAAAATAATAGGTGGGTATAATCAATGCATTAAGGAAAATCCCGATAATATCCCCCATCCCCCGAATAGCAAACGGCGGATATAAAAGGAAGGTGAACACCCTCCATATCTGCCCGTGAACGATGGCATCCCCGTTCAGGCTGAGAAAAGCACGATAAAATGACGGCATAATAAAGGACAGCACCGCACCGATGGCATACATCCCCGCAATATACCTTGGCAGATCCCTGACTGCATACTTTCCAAACTTCTTTTCCAACTGATAAAAAAATTTCATAAAACCTTCCCGTCTTTCTTTTGATGTTACTGTTCAACGATTTGCTGTAACCTTCTGACTTCCTGTCTGCTTGACCGCACTGCATCATACATAAACAGTAACCTGCATTCCCCACAGCTACACAAGATTAAAAAAAATCCTTCTTGGAAAAAATCCAGGCGACAATCAGTGAAAGCACCACGGCAAAGCCCAATACAATCACAAAACCATAGGGACTGTCGGCAAAGGGCATACCTGCCGAATTGACATTCATCCCATAGAAGCTTGCAACCATGGTTGGAATCGACATCACTATCGTTATTGTTGCCAGAAACTTCATAACAATATTCAAATTGTTGGAGATTACCGAGGCAAAAGCATCCATCGTGCCGCTTAAAATACCGCTGTAAATATTTGCCATCTCAATTGCCTGCTTATTTTCATTAATAACATCTTCCAGCAATTCCGTATCTTCCGGGTATTTTTTGATTTTTTCATTGCGCAGAAGTTTTTCTAAAACCACCTCATTCGAGCGAAGAGAGGTAGTAAAGTACACCAGACTCTTTTCCAGTTCCAAAAGTTCAATCAATTCCTGGTTTTTCTGGGACTGGTGAAGCTTTCTCTCGATAACCTCACTCTTCTTATCAATAATTCGCAGATATTGTAAGTAGAGTGATGCGTTCTTATACAAAATCTGTAAAATAAAGCGGGTTTTCATAAAAGTGTGGAAATCCCTGACCCGTCCGTCCATAAACACGGAGAGCACCGGCGTTTCTTCCAGGCAGACCGTAATCAGTAAATCCGAGGTCATCACAATACCCAGAGGGATCGTCACATACCAGTCTTTTCCGTTTCGCTCTTCGATCGCCGGGATATCCACCAGCACCAAGGTATAGTTATCCTCGACCTCGATACGGGAGCGCTCTTCCTCGTCCAGAGGCGCCCGCAGATGATCCGGATCAATTTGGTAGGCATCAGAAATCTCCAGGATTTCCGTCGCTGTGGGATTTGTCAGTGCAATCCAGGAGCCGGGAAGGCGTTCATCTTTCTGATGGACAACACCGTCTTCGGTTCTAAAAATTTGTATCATTGCTTCAGCCTCCATTCCTTGAAAAATTGCACGTAAACTCCTCCATGCCTTATCATTATAATTTCTACCCATCCTTTTGTCAAACAAATGCGAGAGAAAAACTTATCCGAACCCATAAAGAAAGCATTACCTGCCATGAAGAAACAGTTTTCCACAAACCCTCTCTTGATTTTTCACGGTTTTTTAACAGTACCTACCAATTGTTTTCCTTCCTAATTTATGATACACTAGGTATCGCTTTACAAGGTATTTTAAAAAACAAAGCATTTTTAAACACATGGAAACAATAATGGAAACCATACAGGATAATCAAGTTTTGAAACAAAGGAGGTAATGGGAGATGCCCTATATGATGAAAAAAACCCACACACTAGGAATCGACATCGGTTCCACTACAGTTAAAGTTGCCGTTTTAGATCCTGGCGCTCATCTGGTTTTTTCCGATTACCAGAGGCACTATGCCAATATCCAGGAAACACTTGCCAGCCTGCTTCAAAAAGCCAAAGATAAGCTGGGCGATCTTGAGGTTGTTCCCTCCATCACCGGCTCCGGGGGACTCACCCTTTCCCGGCATTTACATATTGACTTCGTCCAGGAGGTGGTCGCTGTGGCAACGGCCCTTCAGGATTATGCGCCGCACACCGACGTCGCCATCGAACTTGGCGGTGAGGACGCGAAGATTATTTATTTCTCCAACGGCATTGATCAGCGGATGAACGGGATCTGCGCCGGGGGAACAGGTTCATTCATCGACCAGATGGCCTCCCTCTTGCAGACGGACGCCGCCGGTTTAAATACATATGCTGCCAACTATCAGGCGATTTACCCGATTGCCGCCCGCTGCGGCGTGTTTGCCAAGTCGGATATCCAGCCTTTAATTAACGAGGGGGCGACCCGTGAAGATCTGGCGGCTTCGATCTTCCAGGCCGTAGTCAACCAGACCATCAGCGGCCTGGCCTGCGGAAAGCCCATCCGGGGCAATGTCGCTTTCCTTGGCGGCCCGCTGCACTTCCTCCCGGAACTGCGCAATGCCTTTATCCGTACCCTGCGCTTACAGGGCGAGCAGATTATTGCCCCGAACCATTCCCACCTTTTTGCCGCCGTGGGGGCAGCCATGAACAGCAGCGCCGAACAAAAGCCGGTTTCCCTCGATAAGATGATTCACACCTTAACCCGCGGGATTCCCATGGAGTTTGAGGTAAAGCGCATGGACCCGCTGTTTGAAGATGAAACTTCCTACGACGAATTTTGCACGCGGCACGATAAGCACCGGGTTGCTTCCGGGGATTTATCCACCTACAGCGGAAACTGCTTTTTAGGCATCGACGCCGGCTCCACCACCACGAAAGTTGCTCTGGTGGGTGAGGACGGAAAACTGCTCTATCGCTTCTACAGCAACAATCAGGGAAGCCCCTTAGCAACCGCTATCCGGGCGATGAAGGAGATCAGCAGCCAGCTTCCCGACACGGCAAAGATTGCCTGGTCCTGCTCGACCGGCTACGGGGAAGCCCTGCTAAAATCCGCGCTGATGCTCGACGAGGGAGAGGTTGAAACGATTTCCCACTATTACGCCGCGGCCTTTTTTGACCCGGAAGTGGACTGCATCCTCGATATCGGCGGTCAGGATATGAAATGTATCCGCATTAAGGACGGCACAGTGGACAGCGTTCAGTTAAATGAAGCCTGCTCCTCCGGCTGCGGTTCATTTATTGAAACCTTTGCCAAGTCCTTAAACTACAGCGTGGAAGACTTTGCCAAAGAAGCCTTATTTGCCAAAAACCCGACGGATCTGGGAACCCGCTGTACCGTATTTATGAACTCCAACGTTAAACAGGCCCAGAAGGAAGGGGCTTCGGTTGCCGATATCTCCGCCGGACTTGCCTATTCCGTGATTAAAAACGCCTTATTTAAGGTGATTAAAATCACCAATGCTTCCGATTTAGGAAAACACGTCGTTGTTCAGGGCGGTACGTTTTACAACAATGCGGTTCTTAGAAGTTTTGAAAAAATCTCCGGCTGCCAGGCCATCCGCCCGGACATTGCCGGAATCATGGGAGCCTTTGGTGCTGCCTTAATCGCCAGGGAGCGCTACAGCGCCGAAAAGAAGACCTCGATGCTTCCCATCCAGAAAATTTTAGACTTAACCTACCGCACCGTAATGACCCGGTGCCAGGGCTGCTTAAATCACTGTGTACTGACCATTAACCAGTTCGACGGCGGACGGCAGTTCGTCACCGGAAACCGATGTGAACGCGGTCTTGGGCAGCATAAGGCAAAAAAAGAAGTGCCGAATCTCTTTGACTATAAATATCACCGGATATTCGACTACGAACCATTGCCCGCAGATAAGGCTTACCGCGGCGAGGTTGGGATTCCGCGGGTATTAAATATGTACGAGAATTACCCCTTCTGGGCGGTTTTCTTCCGGGAACTGGGCTTTTCCACCACCCTCTCCCCGCAGTCGAACCGGCAGATTTACGAACTGGGCATTGAATCCATCCCCAGCGAGTCCGAATGTTATCCGGCAAAGATTGCCCACGGGCATGTTTCCTGGCTGATAAAGAAAAATGTGAAGTTTATCTTCTACCCCTGCATTCCCTACGAGCGCAACGAAACGCCCGATGCCGGAAACCACTACAACTGCCCGATGGTCACTTCCTATGCGGAAAATATTAAAAACAATGTAGAAGAACTGGAAACCGAGCATGTGCGGTTTATGAATCCCTTCCTGGCCTTTACCAGCGAAGAGATCCTGACCAATTCCTTAGTGCGCGAGTTTTTAAACGCCTTTGGCTCACACTCCCGCACCGACCACCCGATGACCAGGGAAGAAATCCAAAAGGCGGCGCACGCCGGATGGCTGGAACTGGAAGCTTCCCGGAGAGATATTGAACAAAAGGGCGAAGAAACCCTGGCCTGGCTGAAAGAAACGGGCAGACACGGCATCGTCCTTGCCGGACGGCCCTACCATGTGGACCCGGAAATCCACCACGGCATACCGGAAATGATTACCTCCTACGGGATGGCGGTATTGACCGAGGATTCCATCTCCCACTTATCCGACGCGGAGAGGCCCTTAGTCGTCACCGACCAGTGGATGTACCACTCCCGGCTCTACCGGGCAGCCACCCTGGTAAAGACTAACCCGAACCTGGACTTAATTCAGTTAAACTCCTTTGGCTGCGGCTTAGACGCCGTGACCACCGACCAGGTCAGCGGGATTCTCACGGCTGCCGGGAAGATTTATACCGTATTAAAGATCGACGAGGTCAATAACCTTGGGGCTGCGCGTATCCGCATCCGCTCCCTGATTGCCGCCCTGCGCGTGCGCGATCAGAAACATTATCATCATAAAGTTGTGTCCAGCGCCTACAACCGTGTGATTTTTACAAAGGAAATGAAGCAGGATTACACGCTTCTCTGCCCACAGATGTCGCCCATCCACTTTGATTTGCTGGAACCGGCCATTCGCTCCTGCGGCTACCATATCGAAATTTTGCAGAACGACAACCGCTCTGCCATTGATACCGGGTTAAAATATGTCAATAACGACGCCTGCTATCCGTCCCTGATTGTGATTGGACAGATTATGGAAGCCCTGCTGTCGGGAAAATATGATTTGAACCGCACCGCAGTCTTTATGAGTCAGACCGGCGGCGGCTGTCGGGCATCCAACTACATCGGCTTTGTCCGCCGTGCCCTGGAAAAAGCCGGCATGAGCCAGGTTCCCGTTATTTCGGTTAATGCCAACGGCATGGAAACCAATCCGGGCTTTACCATCACCCTGCCTCTTTTAACCAAAGGACTTCAGGCGGTGGTTTACGGCGACGTCTTTATGCGCGTCGTCTATGCCACAAGGCCCTATGAGCAGATTCCGGGAACCGCTAATTCCCTGCATGAAAAGTGGAAGAGGCGCTGCATCCACTCTCTGTCCAAAAAGGGCACGGATATGATGGAATTTGCACGAAACGTCAAGGGAATTATCCGCGACTTTGACGCCGTTCCCCGGACAATGATCGAAAAACCAAAGGTGGGAATCGTCGGAGAAATCCTGGTAAAATTCTCTCCGCTGGCGAATAACCACATCGTTGAACTCTTAGAGGACGAAGGTGCCGAAGCGGTAATGCCGGATTTAATGGACTTTCTGCTCTACTGCTTCTATAACAGCAACTTTAAAGCCGACCACCTGGGCGGAAAGCGATCCACCGCCTGGCTGTGCAATATGGGGATTTCCCTTCTGGAATTTTTCCGCCGCACGGCAAGAAAAGAACTGTCACGAAGCAAAAACTTCAGCCCCCAGGCCGACATCCGAAACCTGGCGGAGATGGCAAAAGACTTTGTATCCTTAGGAAACCAGACCGGTGAAGGGTGGTTCTTAACCGGGGAAATGCTGGAACTTATTCACAGCGGCGTAGGCAACATCGTATGCGCCCAGCCCTTCGGCTGCCTGCCCAACCATATCGTGGGGAAGGGTGTGATTAAGGAATTAAGGAATAATTACCCAGAAGCGAATATTATCGCCGTAGACTATGATCCGGGGGCAAGTGAAGTGAATCAGCTCAATCGGATTAAACTGATGCTGGCGACGGCACAGAAAAATTTGAAGCAGAAGAAAGAGGCTTAGAACAAGAAAAAAGAGGCTGAACTTACAGAAATCCTTGCATCTCCAGAAGAATATATCGACAGCAGAAATTATTTTAGCTGGGAAAGATTTTTTACTGCTCTTCTGATAGAAAAAACGGATAAAACTTATCTGCAATATTCTAAACGCATACTGAACCCTACCTATATCAATGATAAAATTCAGGGAAAAATTATTGATGTTTTTCAGGATAGGCAAGAATAAAGAACTGGAATAAGGGCAAACAAACGGTTTGCCCTATAAATAATGCAACAATGTATAAATAATAAAAAACAAATAATAATTAAATATATAAAATAATCTACTAATGCTAAATAAGATATCACAAAAAACATACAGTATCAAGTCATTATAGTCTAAGAACTCCGTCATGGAAATTACTGGCATAAGGAGTTGCTTAATATTATATAGCTTGCTTATCCCCTTTTAAACAGTATGATTTTCTCTCCATACTCTTTTTATACTTGATATTGCATCTCGTTTTTTCATGGCTTTTAAAATGGATTCTATCTCTTTAATGGATATCGAAGCATCTTGTTTTTTAGCAATCTCCTCGATAAGCTGAATACCATTAAGGATTTGCAACGAATATTGACCTAATCGCATTCGCCTTTTCGCTATATCACGCAACATTTCAATATCTGAATCCTCAGTTAATAAAATAGGCATTTGCAAATAGGATGCCATCAAAATCATATGAACATCCCCCATGCTGCTGCCTTGCTTATGTGTATTATATATAGTCTGTCCTTTATGTTTATGTAAACACAATTTCTCTATTTGCTTTGGACTGTTCATTGCTTCTAAAGTCAATATCATCTCTTCATATAGTACATCATAATAATCCTCATATGTCTGCTTATCCGCTGTATCTTTTTGGAATTCATTATATGAAATTACTCTTATATACTTTTCCTCAACTAAGCGAACAAAATATGAATATAATGATAATTCATATTCATAAATATACGGATGCACAACAGGAATGTACTCTAACTCAGTCAATATCCTTTTTACATTGTCTATTGCCTTTCCTTCTGAAGATAACTTTTGAAGAAAACAGGTGTCTACAATAACCTCAGTTTTCCTCATGCTTGCCTCCTTCTATGGAAATTTCTCCAATATTATCAGTCCCATTTATATCATCAATATCAAAATCTCTCTTTATCCGATTAATCGTATAAATACTCAATTCTCCACTTTTTTCAACAGTTTCCAACAAATTTCTTAAACCAGGAATCGTTTTTTTTTCGGTTACTCTGTCTAATATTGTATTCTGATCTTTTGAAAAAGCATTAATCAAAGGCAATATGGATTCTTCATTCTGCAAAAGAATTTCTCCAAGTTCCTGCGTGATTATTTTCGTTTCAATGATTCTCCTTCTTACAGATTCATATGGAACCATATAATCATTCATCTGCAGCACCATAACACGAATCAGATTCACAAGTCTAAGCTTATTAGGATCAAGACCTAATTTTTCCATATGAACCCAAAAGGTTTTCTTAAATTCATTTGCTGGCATTAATAATTCTGCTGCAAATCTATTAATTATTCGCTCTTCTATCTTACCCTCTAATTTGCCTTGTTCTCCGGCTAGTTCCCATACTTGAGCAGCAACCCCCCATACATGCCCCAGCTCATGAGCAGCAGCAAAAACTTGTTCAGCGACGGTCTTTGCAGTATTAATATATACAAAGTCCTCCAATCTATCTTTAACAAAACGCTTCGTATGAAAACCACAGTTAATTTCATTCTCTATCGGATAATACACAACTGTACAATGCTTTTCCAGAATCCCAAATATATCATCCTTAATTATCATGTTATTCAAAACATAATCTGTTCTAACTTTTTCTATTGCTGTTGGAATTTGCTCAACTATCTTTTCCCAATCCATTTGTCACCTCAAAAAAGCTGTACTTTCGTACAGCTTTCCTCTTTACAAAACCTCTCTAAGTTCCACATATTCATCCATCAAATCTAATATTCTATCCAGATTATCAGGATTGCTAAACTCTTTCATATACTGCAAATCCGGTACTAAATTGTCTGATTCATGATTAATCAATTCACCCTTTGTTGTTTTAAGAAAACTTGCAATCTTATCTAATTCAACTGGAGGAATGATAACCTTTCCTTCGATAACATTCCACACATCTTTAATGGAATACCCCAGATGTTTGGCAAAGCTATCAGGACTAATGTTAGCTTCCAGCATACACGTACTGATATTTACGCCAAGCTTTCTTCCTACGTTAGCCATATTGCATCCTCCTTTACCCTTCTATGACTTTTCGGAATCTTAATTCCCGATTTTATAATATTTTCCAACCTGTATTTCAAAAATCATGTTGCTGTTCACATTCGTCCATTATAGCATTGAGTCATTGACCCGTCAATCATTTTCTTACATATCTATGTTGGTTTCCCGGCATCTATACCATACTATTTTGATACTGCCCTATTCTCCTATTTTGCACACATTTTAGGTATTTCATACATTTTTATTTATTACCATTATATTCATATGTAGTGATATTTCTACCATTTTAACCAACTTCAGCAAGAAGTCCTACACTTCTAAAGCGGCAAGAGAACATCAAACCGAATGAAACCTCTCCACCAACACCCCGGATCGGTACGCCTCTAAAAGCTGTTCGAGATCCCCGATCTTCTCCTTAATATCCTTCCCGATATCGGTATCTCCCACAAGTTTTCTCTGCGAAACCCGCTTGACGACAATGCTTTCGGAATGAATATCGCTCCCTTTTTGTATCGCCGCCTCCGTGGATTCAAACGGCTCATGCGCCGCTAAAATCAGCCCGTAGGAGTTATAAATCAGCGTATAGCCCGCAATCCCGGTTTCCCTCTGGTAAGCCTTGGAAAAGCCGCCGTCGATAATCAGCACCTTCCCGCCGCACTTGACTGGACTCTCCCCGTTTTTCGTTTTCACCGGCACATGCCCGTTAATAATATGGCTCCCTTCTGCCGGAAGTCCGAACTCTTCCAATATCCGATCCGTCACTTCTTCCTTCTCCAGCAGCCGGTAATACGGATTCTTTCCTTCCTGGTGCGTTTCCTTATCCGCCAGGAAATACCGCTCAAATGTCGCCATCTTCGCCTTGCCAAACAGCGGAGAGTTTTCATGTAGCCAGATATACCACATCAGGTCTTTTCCTCGCCGCTTTTCCTCTGCATTGACCGCGACAAAACTCTTTCTCACATAGCTGTCCAGCACCTCATAAAGCGCCTTTCCCTTATACTTTTTCCCGTAAATCTCCACCTCTTTGAGCGTTCCGTCGGCGTTTAACGGCACACATCCATGATAGAGAAGGTTTCCATTATACACCTTATATAAGCTTCCCTTAGCCAATAAAAACTTCATGTGCTGCTGCAGCTTTTCACCGTTTAAAAAGGCCCGTTCCAGACGGCGGATAATCTCCTCTTCCTGCTCGGTAAACGCATAGGGCGCAGCCGGATTTACGGTCGGAAAGTTCTTATCCAACAGCTCATATTCCTTCCCGTCCAGCACAATCGTCCCCTTGGCAAAGTCAATGCGGTGCAGAAGATTTCTCTTTTCCAGCTTAAATTCCGGGTGGCGCATAATCAGCTGCCCTTCCGCCTTAAACTGGATAATGGAAATCGCCTTGTGCAGCTTAACGTTCATCTCCCGCTCGTCAATACTACAATTTCCCCCGCCCTTTAGCTGGAAGCAGGCACAGGGATCATCCCCATAAACATTCAGGGCAAAAGTAGCCAGGGGCAGCAGATTAATCCCATAACCGTCCTCTAAAATATCCAGGTTTCCGTACCTGGCGCAGATGCGGATAACATTGGCAATACAGCTAATCTGCCCCGCCGCAGCGCCCATCCAGAGCACGTCATGGTTGCCCCACTGGATATCGATGGAGTGATATTTCATCAGCTTATCCATAATAATGTGCGGCCCCGGCCCGCGGTCATAGATATCACCGACAATGTGCAGATGGTCCACCACCAGACGCTGAATTAACTGGCAGAGCGCTACGATAAACTCCTCCGCCCGCCCCACGCGGATAATGGTTTTAATAATCGCATTATAGTAGGATTCCTTATCAATCCCTTCCTCTTTTTCAACAATTAACTCCTCAATCACATAGGCAAACTCTGGCGGAAGGGCCTTTCTTACCTTGGAGCGGGTGTACTTGCTGGCTGCACATTTGCAGACCTGAATCAGACGGTAAAGCGTGATTTTATACCAGTCTTCCGGGTCATTTTTCTCCTTTAACACCTGATTCATCTTTTCCTTAGGATAGTAAATTAAGGTTGCCAAAGACTGCTTATCCTCATTACTCAGGGTATTGTGAAATACCTCATTTACCTTTCGGCGTACTGCCCCGGAACCGTTTTTTAACACATGGGAAAAGGCTTCATATTCTCCGTGAATATCCGTTAAAAAATGTTCCGTCCCCTTGGGCAGATTTAAGATAGCTTCCAGGTTAATCACCTCCGTGGAGGCTGCGGCGATGGTCGGATATAGTTCCGACAAACGCTCTAAATAGCGAATCGATAAATCTTTCATGTGGTCATTCCCCCTGCTACATTTATGCTTTTTGCAGTGATTTCCTTTTCCTGGCATTGCTGGATTTTACATTTTTTTCAGTCATCGTATAAAAGGAGCTGCAAAATTCATCATTATAGCTAAAAGTATACCACATTTTCCTCATAAAACCAATAAGATCTTACACCGTAAGGTTTTCGCCCTTCAAACCGATAAAGCAATCCCCGGAAAGCCCGCCCTGCGCATGTCCTATCAGCCATTTATTCACCGCAGTCATCAGCTTTTCTTCCCCGCAGCGGACCACAGGCTTTTCTTTCAGTTCTCCGTTCGTTCCCCTTGGCAGGATAACCGCACAGCGAAAACCATGCTCATCGACCTGACAGGGGGCATAGTGCAGGGTTGTTGCATAGATTTCTACTGCAGTGCCAGCCGGAACAAAAAACGCCTTTACCTTTGCCGTATCCAGTGTATAATCCGGCTCTACGTCCGGCAGCCATCCCAGTAAAAGCACCATATCCGTCACTGCCACATTAATTTCCGAGTCCCGGTGATACTCCAGGGCATTCAGCTTCCGGTTGTGACCGTTGCAAAAACCAATCTGAATCGGCATCTGCCCGTAAATCCCGTCCGCAATCTCCTTCGCCGCGGGAAGCATCTCCAGTTCCGGCACAGATGCCACATAATCCACGCCTTCCGGCAGGGGCGTTTTCTTCATTTCTCTTAGCAGTTCTGCCAAATCATAGCCGGTAATTACACGCCCGTATTTTTTAAATTCCGGATCGGTTACTTGATATTGCTTCATTCGTTTTACCTTCCTTTCTTCGCATTTGTTTTTCTGCGGTTACACCTGTTTATCTATTGGAAAGTATAGCTTATTTTTTTGCCTTTTTCCAGAGAATAACTTGCTTGATTTATGGCAGTTTTTTGCACTTTTTATAAAGAAATGTTCATTCCTTTTTAAAGAAAACTATGAAGCTGCTGATTGACGCCAATATATTGTTAGATGTCCTCCAAAACCGCGAACCACATGTTCATGCTTCATCGATTGTCTGGAAATGATCTGAAACAAAAAAAGCAACAGGCTATGTTTCTGCTTTAACCTTTGCAAACTTAGTCTATGTTATGAGAAAAGAACTCGATGCCAAAGAAATTGAGGATAACAGCACCTATTTCTATGTAATATACTGTGCATAGATGCATTAAGCGTTGATCATTGCCAGATACCCGTAAAAATACAATTGAAAATCTCTCGGAACAAAGGTATAATGGGGCTAACAAGGAGGAAACCCAATTATGATGAAAAAAATTATGCCAAAGAAGCGCCTTATTTCCCTATTTGCCGTAGCCTGCATCCTGTATGGCTGCTCATCTGCGCCCGTATCTTCTCCGAAAACAGAAACCACCGCCGCGATTCAGTCCGAAGAATCTCAGGAAGAAAAAACGGAAACCAAAAAAACAAAAGCAGAGGAATCTAAGGATAAAGATTCGGACAGCGAAGAATCCAAAAACGGACAGGAAAACGAGCAATCTGCGGAAAACGCCGAAGAACGCAAAGAAGATAAGGAAAGCGAAAGTGACAGTGAAACCAATGAAGGCGATAAAGAAAGCAGCGATAAATCATCCGACGAAAGTTCCAAAGATGACGATAAAGAAAAAGATGAAAAAAAAGATAAATTTATTCAGACCGTAAAAAATGCACATCCAGAATCCTTTTCCGGATGTACCTACGGCAAAGCATTTGACGAATTTTTTACTGCTCCGCAGTGGGATTATTTTGAAAGCACCAACGGTCAGGATGTTGTAGAATTTACCGGAGAATGCATGTATGCTGGTTCACCGACAAAAGCAAGGATGCAGTTCACCGTCAGCAGTTCTTCTGTGGTAACTACTGGTGCTCTCTACTACAACAATGCGCCGCAGACCACAAAAATCATCACAGAATCTCTAAACCGGATTTTTGAGCAGTACGCCAAGGCACACGATATCGCCTACACACTTCCCTCAGCCGAAGCAGCAAAAAACAGCCAGACAAATGCCCTGCCGCCGGAAACGCAGGCAGAAAATCCTTCGGCGCAGAACACAGAAAATCAAAATACACAATCACAAAACATAGAAGCACAAAATACAGAAAACCAAAATATGCAAACACAAAACACAGAAACACAAAACACGCAGACACAAAACGCCCCCCAGACCAATGCGATTCAATCCGGCGGTGCCCAGGCTGCTCTTTCCTTTGCCGCATGGACAAATCCTAATATTGGTTCCTGGCACTCTCCTTCCACCGGCTACTACGTTATCCCCTATATTGACAGCGCCGGCAATCCTTCCCTGCGCTTTGCCAATGAAAATACCAAGGATTCTTCCGCCACGGTTTACTACACGGATGCCGTAAGCGCCGTAACCAACGATGCCGGCGGACTCACCTACCAGGCTTACCTCTACAAGCCTTCCGGGGAAAACCAGCAGCTTGTCGGCATGGTCGAAGTGATCTGGAATTCATCTGCGGAACTTAAATCCTTTTCCGTAAAGATGATTAACGGAAACCAGGCCATGGATAATTCGATGGCGGGAAGTGATTATACTTTTTTCGGGGCGACAAACTAACTTCAAAAGAGTCCGGCGAACCGGACTCTTTTTTTATACTTCTGATTCATTCTTCTGATTCATTGAACAGCTTATTCCTTCGTCACCAAAGAATCCACCGTATCCTGTGTTACCAGCTGGTTGTCCAGGATAACGTAAGGCTCAATCTCCTTGCCTTCCAGATAATCAAAAGCCGTGTTTAAAATCGCTTTCCCTAAGAAGAACGGAGGCTCTGCAATCGTTGCGTCAACCTTTCCGGCTTTCATAGCGTCCAAAGTATCATCAATGGCATCACAGCCGATCTTAACAATATCAGCGGTTCTTCCTGCTGCTTCCATCGCCTCTAATGCACCTAAAAGCATCTCATCGTTTGCAGCGTAAAGTCCGTCGATTTCCGGGTTTGCCTGAAGAATATTTTCCATAACGCTCATGCCCTTTGCGCGGTCAAAATCCGCTACCTGGCAGGCTACGATTTCCATCTCCGGATTTTCCTTCATAATTTCGTTAAAGCCCTGGGAACGGTTCTGTGCCACGTTCGTTCCCATAATACCCTGAATCTCAACAATCTTTCCCTTGCCGCCTAAGGTATCCACCAGATACTGTCCGGCCATTCTTCCGGACTTAATCGCGTCGTAACCGATATGAGAAACAACTTCACCGCCATTGGATTCACGGTCCATGGTAAATACGGGGATTCCTGCTTCATTACATGCTTCAATCGAAGATACAATCGCATCCGAATCGCAGGTATCAATAATAATCGCATCCGGCTGCTTGGTAATCAGGTTCTCCACGTCCTTCATCTGGATCGTCGGGTCATCCTGCGCATCCGTGATATACAGCTCGATTCCATGCTCGTCCGCTGCCTTCTGCACGCCGTCTTTAACATCCACGAAGAAGGGGTTTGTCTGGGTGTTCATGGCCAGACCAATCACATACTTCTTTCCGCTCTCCTGCCCTGCATCAGCATTTTCTTCTGCCTTGGTTTCTTCGCCCTGTGCTTCTTCTGCCTTAGTTTCCTCTCCTGCCGGTGCTGCCTCGGTCTGTGCAGCCGTCGTTGCCGGAGCCGGATCAGAACCTGAACTGCATCCTGCAAACATCGTACATACCATTGCCATTGCCAATACGGTTGCTCCAATACGTTTCTTCATAATACATTCTCCTTTACTTAAAAAATATTAGGTATAACTCATCATCCCCCGAAGAAGACCTAAAACCGCAGAGCCGCAGCCCTTCTTGTCTTCTCCAGGACATGTTATCCCTCTTAACCCCTTGCTTTGCCTTTTTGTTCAGCCTGCTCTGTCTTCACCGACAAAGTCTTTATCTTCAGCTTACTCTGCCTTCGCCGACAAATCTTTGATACGCAGCCTACTCTGCCTTCGCCGACAAATCTTTTACCTTCTTATCCACAAGTACAGCAATCAGAATAACCGCACCCTTGACAATATTGGTCGCATGTGGATTTACGTTCATTAAGGTAAGAATGTTATCAATAATACCCATAATCATTGCGCCGACCACGGTCGGAAGGACAAAGCCCACGCCGCCGCTTAAGCTGGTTCCGCCTAAGATTACCGCTGCAATGGCATCCATCTCAATTCCCGTGCCGCTGGTGGACTGTGCCGACCCCAGTCTTGCAGTCAGAATAACTCCGGCAATCCCGCATAATAAACCGTTAATGGTGTAGGCCATCCACTCGGTAAACCGGGTGGAGATACCGGAAAGACGCGCCGCCTCACGGTTTCCGCCAAAGGCATAGATACTGCGCCCGTAGCTTGTCTGGGTCAGGATATAATGGGCAAGTAAAAACAGTAAAATCAAGATAATCACAGGTACCGGAATCCCGGCAATTGCGCCCTTTCCAAAGAATTTATAGGCGTCGCTTTTAATGGAAATCGGCGAGCCCTTGGTGTAAACCAGGACACATCCCCTTAACAGCGTCATCATACCCAGGGTGGAAATAAAGGGCGGAATCTCACAAAACGATACGAAAAATCCGTTTATTGCCCCGCAGATCACACCAACAGCCAGGGCCAGCGCAATGGCAAATGCCGGATTTCCGGTAGATTCCAGAACACCTGCCGCCAACACGCCGGAAAGTCCCAGAATCGAACCTACCGACAAATCGATACCGCCGGTAAGGATAACAAAGGTCATTCCGCAGCCCACGACTCCGGCTACCGTAATCTGCTTAAATACATTAAACAGGTTCGTCACGCTCAGAAAGCTGGGTGATAATATCGTTGCAAATATACAAATCACGAGTAATATCAGCACGGAACGGTAAATATTAATCTGATTGATCAGTTTCTTCTTATTCATTTTCACTTACACCTCCTGATGCATGGGCTAAAATAATCTCCTGGTTTACCTTCTCCTTGGGCAGTTCCAGAACCTGATGCCCCTCACGCATAATGATCACCCGGTCGCTCATGCCGATTAGCTCCGGCAGGTCCGTGGAGATCAAAATAATACTCTTCCCCATCTTGGTCAGTTCATCCATAATCTGGTAAATCTCTGCCTTTGCGCCTACATCCACACCCCGGGTAGGCTCGTCCAGAATCAGGATGGACGGATCAGCTTCTAAAACCTTGGCAAATACCACCTTCTGCTGGTTTCCTCCGCTCAGTTTCCCCACCAACTGCTGCAGGCCGCTGATCTTAATATTCATCCGCGCAACCTGGGCATGAATATTTTCCGTTTCCTTCTTTTTGTCAATATGGATTCCCTTGCTGATCTTATCTAAGGAGGACAGGGACACATTCTCACGAATATTGCGGATTAAAACAAGACCTTCCTGCTTCCGGTCGTCCGACACAAAACCAATCCCTGACTTTAACGCCTTCTTGGGTGTCCGGCAGTCCTTCTTCTCCCCATTGACATAAACATCCCCCGATGCCATGGGAATAGCCCCATACACAATCTTGGATAACTCGATGGTTCCCGAACCCATAAGCCCGGCAATCCCTAAAATCTCCCCCTGGTGAAGCTTCAGGCTGATATCGTGCACGCCTTTTCCGCAGATATTCTTTAATTCCAGCGCCACTTCCTTTTTCTCATAATGGCGCTCTGGATAGAGGTTGGTCACGTTCCGCCCAACCATCATGGAAACGACATCGTCGTAATCCGTATCTTCAATGTTCTTCGTTGCTATGTACTTTCCGTCCCTGAACACGGTAAGACGATCGGAAATCCTGAAAATCTCATCCATGCGGTGGGAAATATATAAAATGGAAATATCTTTCTTCTTCAAATCGTCAATAATCCCAAACAGGATATTGATCTCTTCGTCGGTAAGCGCTGCCGTCGGCTCGTCCATAATAATCACCTTGGCACCGATGGTCAGACACTTGGCAATCTCCGTCATCTGCGACTCTGCCACGGAAAGATTGCGCACCTTCATCTTACAGTCAAACTTCAGCCCCAGGCGGTCTAATACCTCCTGTGCATCCTGGTAAAGCTTCTTCCAGTCCACAGCCCCGTAAGATGTCTTGGGAAGTCTTCCCAGATACATATTTTCTGCCACGGACATATCAGGAACCATGTTAAACTCCTGATAAATCATGGCAATTCCCTGGCGTTCCGCCTCCTTGGTGGAGTGGAACACCACTTCCTGGCCGTTCACATACATATGACCCGAAGTATAACCCTGCGCCCCCGCGATAATCTTCATCAGGGTCGATTTTCCTGCGCCGTTCTCTCCGCACAGGGCATGTACCTCTCCCCGGTATACATCCAACTGAACCCCATCAAGAGCCTTTACCCCGGGAAACGTCTTCACAATCGATTCCAGATGCAGTACAATATTATCGTTCATTGCTACCCCTCTCTATCTACAGGCAAATTAATACGCACACCCCGCCGTTAAAATCACATTGGTGTAGCCGGTAAATTCTCCCGTAAGAATAATGGCTTTGGCATTTTTGCTTCTTTCCTTTAACTCGGTATGAGGAATATAGTCTACTGGCAGTCCCTCCGGCAAAAGCGCCAGGGCCTTCTTATGAAAATCCGGGGTAACCTTTAAGGCTTCATCCGCAAAAGTTGCCTTTTCCACAACAATATACTTAAGAACCTCCTCAAGCACATCCAGATAAGCCGGATCGCCCGGACGCCATCCCAGATCCACCCTTTCCACTCCCTTAGGAATCGGAAGCCCCGCATCCCCAATCACTAAGGTATCCATATGGCGCAGCTCTGCCAGTACGCGGGCAAGCTGCGGATGAAAAATTCCAGTCTTTAACATGGTATAACCCTCCCTTGGTTGATCAATGATTTATTGCAGGAATTTCTTCCTGTAATGGTTACTGTTCACATACTCACGGTGAACAGTAACCTGTAGCTTACATTTTGCAAAACCTATTTATGGTTTTCTAAGAATGCATCAATCTCTTCCCGAAGCGGCATCGCCGGTGTGGTTCCCATCTTCTGTACCGAAAGGGCAGCCAGGGCATTAGCAAACTTCGCGGCCTCCCAGAGATCCTTTCCCTCAGCAAGTGCAGCTAAAAGCCCTCCGTTAAAGGCATCGCCTGCCCCTGTGGTATCCACGGCTTCCACCTTATAGGCCGGAAGAATCCCCTTCTTATCCCCCGTGTTTAAGTAAACCCCTCTTCCGCCAAGGGTGATCAGCACACGCTTCACCCCGCGGGCAAAGAACCAATCTGCGGCTTTATCCGCGGCTTCTTCGCTGTCCACCTTAATTCCGGTAAGAATCTCGGCCTCAACCTCATTCGGCGTAATCAGGTCAACCTTAGCCAGAAGTTCATCTTCAATCGGCTGTACCGGAGCCGTATTTAAGATAACCTTGACCCCTTTTTTATAGGCAATATCCACAATCCGCTCCACGGAAGAAACATTCGTTTCCAGCTGTGTCAGCAGATACGCAGAACCTTCGATCACATCCGTTAAAGAATCCACTTCTTCATCGGTTATGGTATTGCACGCACCCAGAATAACAACGATCTCATTCTGGCTGGTCTTTTCATCCACCATAATCAATGCGGCACCGGTTTCCACATCCTCGGAAAACAACACCCGGCTGCTGTCCATCTTCAGCTCTTTCATGGTATCTAAGGCAACACCGCCAAAGGTATCCCGGCAAATCTTGGTAACCATCGTTACATCGGCTCCCGCCTTATGTGCGGCAACCCCCTGGTTAAACCCCTTTCCTCCAGGCCCAAGCTTAAACATGCTTCCCTTTACGGTTTCGCCCGGTGCCGGAAGATGCGGGGTTCTTCCCATTAAGTCAACAACAAAACTTCCAAATACTAAAACCTTCTTCCCCATAACGATCTTCTCCTGCTCTTCTTTCCATCCTTGATGATTTTCTTTGTTCTGGTTTTCTCTGTTTTTGTTCTCCATCGGCTTTCTGCACCAGTCCCCGGCACTATTCCTGAATTAACGGAATACCGTTTCCTGCACCGATTCGGTCTGCCCCTGCCTCAATCAGTGCTTTTGCATCCTCTGGTGTGCGGATACCTCCGCTTGCCTTAACCAGGGCCTTCCCGTCCACCGTCTTTTTCATCAGAGCAACATCGGCAGCCGTCGCCCCTCCTGTGCTGAATCCGGTGGAAGTCTTTACAAATGCCGCTCCTGCCTTCACCGATAATTCACAGGCTTTCACCTTTTCCTCATCCGTCAGCAGGCAGGTTTCAATAATCACCTTAACCAAGGCATCGCCGGAAGCCTCTGCCACGGCGCGGATATCCTCTTCCACAAACGAATAATCTTTATCCTTTAATGCACTGATATTAATTACCATATCAATTTCCTGCGCCCCGGCCTTTACCGCCTCTGCTGCTTCAAAAGCCTTTGCTGTGGTCAGCATCGCTCCTAAAGGAAATCCGACAACGCAGCAGGTTTTTACTCCGCTTCCCTCCAGTTCCTTCGCTACCAGAGGAACAAATGCAGAATTTACACATACCGAGGCAAACTTATGCTCCCTTGCTTCCTTGCAGTAGCGGACAATCGTTTCCCTGCTCGCATCTGCCTTTAACATCGTGTGATCAATCATCTGTGCAATTCCCATAACTTTTTCTCCTTTTCTTTATAAAAAAATGAACTTACAGTGACTCTATTATCGTAGATTCTCTTTACCATTTTGTCCAGACTTCATTTTCCCATCAATGCTTTTTAGGATTGCTTGCCTGCTTATTATGTAACCGGTTACATATTTTTGAAAAAAAACCTTCTGTAATCGGTTACATATTATTCAAAAACAAACTGACTTACGTCAGATTGTTTTCTGTAACTGTTTTCAACTGCTCCGATCCCCGCAAAATAACCTGATAAGGCACCGTAACCCGCTTCCCCCGCTGACGGTTCTGTCCGCCGCTCTCAAAGCATTCCTCAAGAAGCTTCATCGCTTCCATTCCCTGCTGCTTTGCATCACGGTCAACCACCGAAATGCGGTAATCGATCATCTTTAAGGTTTCGATATCGTCAAATCCCATCAGAGAAACATCTCTTCCCAGTTTAAGCTTCTTCTCCGTCAGATACTTCAGACATCCCAAGGTCGAAAGGTTGTTCGAAGTAAAGATCGCTGTGGGCGGTTCGGGAAGTTCCATCAGCCGTTTCGTACATGCATAAGCTTTTGCAATCTTAAAATCACCGCAGGCTACATATTCCGACCGAATCGCAAGGCCGTTTTCTTCCATCGCCTGCACATAGCCCTGATACCTGTCCTTTCCCGGTTTTGAAGTGTCCGGCCCGGTAATCACGGCAATTCGCTGATGACCTGCACGGATAAGTTCCGTCACACCGTCACAGGCTCCCTGCTGGTTGTCCACAAATACACCGTCAAAACGTGCACCCTTTACATCACGGTCAATCAGCACCACCGGAACCCCCGACTTCTCCAACGCCAAAAGCTGTTCCCTTGTAACATCGTCGGAATCCGATATCGGAGTAATCAGCACTCCCTTCACCCAGCGCCGCTTCACCAGATCCAGACAGCGGTGCTCCTTGGCAAGTGTTTCGTTCGTCCCCCAGAAAATCAGGTTGTAATGGTACTTTTCAGCAACTTCATTCACCCCGTTGATAACTTTGGAAAAAAATTCATTCTCAATATCCGGGATAATCACGCCTATGCTGAAGCTGTCCTGGATGCTCAGACTCCGTGCGATTTCATTCGGAACGTAGTCATATTCCTTGACGACCTCCATCACCTTCTGCCTGGTTTCACTCTTGACATAACCCGAATTATTCAGCACCCGGGAAACGGTAGCGGACGACACGCCTGCTCGCCGAGCAATCTCCCTTATATTCATGGCGTTTTTGTCCTCCTCTGCTCTGTAATCGGTATGTTACCGGTTACATGTATAACAATACCATACTCTTTCCGATTTGTAAATAGTTTTTATGCATTTTATCCAAAAATATTTTTCCATCTATTTCCTGGGGTTTTTTGCTATGCAAAATTGTTACATTTGAGCAGAATAATCCATGATTGAACTTTCTGTTACTGTTCACGTAGGTCTGCGCACTTGCTGTGCTGACCGTAGGTTAAACTGGGCTAGTGAGCAAAAATCCTATCGACGAAGGCGATTTTCATGGATTTTTGCCCGTTACTGTGAACGTGTGAACAGTAACAACTTTCTGCCCTGATCCATCACATTATATCCAAAAGAAAAAAGGGGCCTGTCTGGTTTACCCTGCCACTTTTGCCGTATTTCTCAATCAGGATAACCACAACTATGTGGAACCGGATATTTCTGTTATCTGTGACCCGTCAAAGCTTAACGAACGCGGATGTAATGGTGCACCGGACTGGAGCATCGAAATCATTTCCCTGATTTAAGCATACAGGCTGAACAACTGCTTAAATAAAACGTACCTGCGCCTTACTCTGCATCCCAGTCCAGAAGCAGCTTCTCCACCCAGGCACAAAGCTTGCTGCTGCTCTCATTGGCAATACGCACAACTTCTTCATGGGTATGCTTTTCCTTGGCTATACCCGTAGCCATGTTGGTGATGCAGGCAATCCCCAGTACTTTCATTCCCAGATAATTTGCCACGATAGTTTCCGGTACGGTGGACATGCCGATAGCATCTGCACCCAGCCGCTCATAGGCCCGGATTTCCGCCGCGGTTTCATAGCAGGGACCGGAGAAGATGGCATAGACACCCTTTTGATAAGCAATTCCCAGCGCCTTTGCTGTTTTCTCGGCCTTAGCCAGCAGTTCTAAGGAATAGGCTTCGGACATATCCGGGAAGCGCACACCCAGACGCTCGTCATTCTCCCCAATCAGCGGGTTATTCCCCAGCATATTGATATAATCGGTTAATAACATCAAATCCCCCGGCACAAATGCCCGGTTAATCCCGCCGCAGGCATTAGTCACAATCAGGTTCTTTACCCCTAAAAGCTTCATCACATAAATCGGATAGGTCACTTCCTTCATGGTAAAGCCTTCATAGAAATGAAATCTTCCCTGCATGGCAATAATGATTTCCTTCCCTATCCGTCCAATCACCAGATTCCCTGCATGTCCCGCCACGCTCGACTGCGGGAAATTGGGAATTTCCTGATAGGGAATCACGGTCTTTTCCTCCATTATATCCACCAGGCTTCCCAGACCGCTGCCCAAAATCACGCCAAGAGAGGGCATCTTATCTGTCCTCTCCCGAATAAAATCTGCTGATTCCTTCACTTTTTCGTAAAACATCATGTTCTCTTCCCTTCCTTTTCTTCCTTTTTTTCATTTTGTACAGGTTTAAGTTTACCTTTTTATTTCATCCTTTATTACTCTTTTTATGATCTCTTTCAATCCTCAGCAGGCGAAAACGTTCACCCTTGCGATATCCAAAACATCGCATCCTGCTGCTAAAACGAAACTTCATTATTGTCACACCATCATAAATCGAATAACGAAACCAGTCCTCTTCTGCTGACGATGGGGAATATTTTTTGTACTCCAAGCCATCATCCAGACCAATCGATTCCCAAGATTCATGCCTTACAAATTTATCCAAAGTTTTCAGAAGAATATGATATTCCTCTTTCTCTAACTTTTCTGCCCCATATTCTTTTTCCAGCAATGAACAATCTAAGCGCGTTTTAGCATAACGGGCCTTTAGGCATTCATCTCGACCTAACCCCATTTGCTCACCAAAGTATTCTGCCAAATAGGATGGCTGATAAATGGAAGCCACATAATACTCCCCACCATTCCACTTAATCGAAAGCTGCGTATCTGAATAAATCGCTGATTGGAAGGACAACAAACTCTCTTTCCGCTCTACTGCCTCTGCTACCGCTGTAGCTGCCACATCCTCCTTCCCCATCCAATACGGCATCCCATAATCATGAGCCGGTGATAAGTCCCAATATGGTTCCGTCCGCATCTCTTTATCCAATGCAATCCTTAAACGACTCAATGCATCTGATCTTGGATATTCTTTTAAATCCCCCAGCTTCTGATTTTCTGTCACCTGGCATTTATAAAAATCTGCAATTTTTCTAATTTCTCCATCCTTCTGACAGCGCACCAGCCTGAAGCAGTGTAAATTAGACTCAAGGCTGCGCAAAAATTCCTCCATGGTTTTAAACTGTCCATGTAGCGATCTTTCGTTTAATATAAAATTCAATTTTCACCACCCCAAAATCATATCCAGGTCCTTATCTATCTGATCAAATAGACCATCCTGCTGATTCTCTACATGTCCGTCACCATCCAAAAAAATCTCGACAGGCAGGCTTATCTTTTCCTCATCCTGCTGGAAAAAATAAATCTTTACTTTATTGTTAACCATCTTATCGCTGCTCACACATCGCCGCAGCCCATTAAAAACATGATCGCTGTGGGTTTCCATCACAACCTGCAGACCCATTCGGGCCAAAAATGCCAAAAATTCTATCAATTCCGCCTGTCCTGACGGATGAAGATGAATCTCCGGGTTTTCAATCATCAAAACATCTCCCTTTTTACATGAAAATGCGGCAATAATCATCTCAGCAATATAACTAACCCCAGTTCCCACATTTTTCGGTCGGATATTTCTTCCAAGCTCACGATTACGATAAGAAACACGAATTAATTCTGTTCCAGGAATTTCTTCTGCACTTACCCGATAGCCCAAAATCCGCTCCAGCCAATAATCCACCTGACCGCCCAGCGTTAATTTTGTTTTATTATCATAAATAAAATCCTTCTCTTTTAATTCATCATCCTGATGGCATGCCAGATAAAAAAATGCATATTCACACCGAACCCCTATCTGCTCCTTACCATCCAAAGATTTTTGATACGTATCCTCCACGCCAATCCTGTCCGCAGTCAGATAACGAATATTCATTTCCTCTGGAAATACCACCCCGTTTCTTTCCTCTTTCCCATCATCATAAAAAAGCTTACTATACACATACTCCCTGTCCTGATAAGCATATGCTGCCTCCAGAAAAATCTTTTTGCTCCCTGCAATCCAATTTTTCACCTCATTGACCGTGCCGATATTCATATAGTTTCCCGCCAATGAACTTGCACTATTTTGATACAAAGCAAGGATAGCCTGAATGACCGTAGACTTTCCTGTAGAATTTTTCCCTGCAAGCAGGGTAAAATAAGAAAAATCTATCTCAGCTTCCCGAAAACATTTGAATCCCTGTATTTTCATATGGTTCAGCATTTTATGATAACCTCTTTTCTATCTCATCAAATTGCCTCTGTATATGAGCAAAATTTTCCTTTCCTTCATGAATCTCCCGCCAAAGAGCCTTATCAAAAGCAATGCTTGACAACCCCTGTTGCACCGCATCACCCTTCCCCCAGCACAGCCATACCACATGACATAAATATCCCAGCGTCCTAGCCTGTCTTTCCTTTCCCTTATCTTTTGCCAAATCAAATCCGGTGCTTCTTCCCCAGTGGTTCAATGCCTGGATTGCCCTCATAAGCTCACGAGCCATTTTTTCTTCCCACAACATATCCATGTTATCCATAGATTGAATTGTTCTGTCAAGCAGTTGCTGAAGACCCATGCCCTGTTCCATTTGCCTTACCCGGATCACGCCTTCATAAGCAAAACGGTACATCAAAATTCTTAATACCATATACTGTCGGTTTAAATTACGCCGACTAAAAAAATCCACAGACCGCTCAAGAAATCGTGCCAAACAATGTAAATACTCCTCCAGTCTATTTCCATACAGTTTGTTCCTTACACCCTGTTCTCTGGCAAAATCCCATTGTTCGATATAATTTCCCACCTGGATATGCATATACTTTGGCGTTGTATATTCAATCACCTGAAATGATATGCTGTAATCATACAGCCTGGAAGTTCCTCTGGGGAAGTATCGTTCCAGCTGTTCTATCCTGTACCCTTCCAATTCAGGATAAAATTCCAGCCCTGTCAGAGGATACTCACCTTCCAAAAACAAAATAAGATTCAGCAGCCGATCATCGGAATTTAATACAAGAAAACTCCCATCCTGTCGCTCTGATACATAAACCACCGGCAATGCAATTCCTAACAAAATTGCCTCTAACATTTCAGAAACATTTTTTATCCTTTTCGACTTTTTCCCTGAAGATACCACAGGAAACACGATTCTTCCTTCCTTAACCATCTGACAGATCTGAAAAATCGATATCTTTTTCTCATAACTGTCAATACGATTCTCAGAAAATCTCCCCATTTTGTCCCTCAATATGCTTTAACAATCCATTTCACAGCCCAGCCATACTATTTTACACAAAGTTGTTACTGTTCACACGTTCACAGCAACAGGCAAAAATCCATGAAAATCGCCTTCGTCGATGGGATTTTTGCTCACTGGCTCAGTTTAACCTACGGTCAGCGCAGCAAGTGCGCAGACCTACGTGAACAGTAACACAAAGTTCATTCATTACTATCATTATAAGCAATTCCTTTTCACTTTACAAGGCAAAGAGGCTCATATAATCAAACAAAGCCACCGCACAGAAACCTCTTCAGGCTTCCATACAATGGCTCTGTTTCCATTATCTTTTCTTACTTCTCGCCCAGTCCATCTGCGATTGCCTGTGCAAGGGTTTCTAATGCTTCCGCTTCATCCTCACCATCACAGATAACATTAATCTCGGTTCCGCACTTGATTCCGGCAGCCATAACGTTAAGTACGCTCTTTGCCACGATTCTCTTCTCGCCGCACTCGATAATCACATCGCTCTTAAATTTCATCGCTGTCTGGGATAAAACCCCTGCTGGTCTTAAGTGCAGTCCGGACGGATTCGTTACTGTTAATGTTCTACTTACCATAATAATCTCTCCTTATCTTATTATTTATTATCCCCAGGATTTCCCCTTAGAAATCTCCTAGTGATAATTTTATTACAAACGACCAATGATGTCAAGAAAAACACAGATAAGTCCGCATTATTTTACAAAGTTTTTTCACTCTGGTGCGCCGAATAAACACATCCGCAGTAATTCTGCCGATAAAGCCCATATTCTTTTGACAGTTCCACCGATCGGCGGTAGCCGTCCTTCTTCTTAAAATCCGAGGGCAGATAGCTTACACCGCAGATTTTCCCTAACTCTTCGCCGATTTCATTTAACTTCGCCGCGTTTTTTAGCGGGCTGATGGATAAAGTGGTGGTAAAATAATCAAACCCGCCCTTCTTGGCCTCCCTCGCTGCCTTTGCAAGCCGCAGGCGGTAGCAGAGAAAGCATCTCTCTTTGCCCTCCGGGTCATGCTCGTGCCCCTTCACCGCTTCATAAAACTGCTCCGGCTGATAACTCCCTTCCACATAGGTTATCGTGTACTTTGCAGGCATCGCGGCAATCAGCCTTTCCTGTTCGTCCGCCCGCAGCCGGACTTCTTCAGGCGGATAAATATTCGGATTATAATAGAGCACGGTAATCCAAAAATACTGCGAAAGATACTCCAGACAGTAGCTGCTGCAGGGTGCACAGCAGCTATGGAGCAAAAGCCTGGGCACCTCATTTCTTTCCTGGTGTCCGGCGATAATCTTTTCCAGTTCCTTCTGATAATTTCTCCGGTTCATTGTTAAAACCTGAACTTATCCTCAAAATACGCCTTCAGCTCCGCAATCGGAACCCTTACCTGTGCCATGGTATCCCGATCTCTTACGGTTACGGCATGGTCCTCTTCCGAATCAAAGTCGTAAGTAATGCAGAACGGCGTTCCAATCTCATCCTGCCTTCTGTACCGCTTTCCAATCGCCCCGCGGTCGTCAAATTCGCAGTTATAGTACTTGCACAGTTCCGTATAAATCTTTTCTGCGCCTTCATTTAATTTCTTTGACAGCGGCAGCACCCCAATCTTTACCGGGGCAATCGCCGGATGGAAATGCAGTACGGTTCTTACATCCCCCTCACCAAGTTCCTCTTCATCATAGGCGGCACATAAGAAAGCCAGCGTTACGCGGTCGGCCCCCAAAGAAGGCTCGATAACATAGGGAATATATCTCTCTTTTAGTTCATCGTCAAAATACGTCAGATCCTGGCTGGATGTGTTCTGATGCTGGGTCAGGTCATAGTCGGTACGATCAGCAATCCCCCACAGTTCACCCCAGCCAAACGGGAATAAGAACTCCAGATCCGTCGTTGCCTTGCTGTAAAAGCTCAGCTCTTCCGGCTCATGGTCACGGGCACGCATCTCCTCATCCTTAATCCCCAGGCTCTTTAACCAGTTAATACAGAATTCCTTCCAGTAAGCAAACCATTCCAGATCCGTATCCGGCTTACAGAAAAACTCCAGTTCCATCTGTTCAAACTCGCGGGTGCGGAAGGTAAAGTTTCCGGGCGTAATTTCGTTCCGGAAAGATTTTCCAATCTGTGCAATACCAAACGGAACTTTTTTCCGGGATGTTCTCTGCACGTTCTTAAAGTTGACAAAGATGCCCTGTGCCGTTTCCGGGCGGAGATACACGGTATTCTTTGCATCCTCGGTAACGCCCTGGAAGGTCTTAAACATCAGGTTAAACTGACGGATATCGGTAAAATCATGCTTTCCGCAGCTTGGGCAGCAGATATTATTATCGTCAATATACTGCTTCATCTCCTCCTGCGACCAGCCGTCCACGCCCTTTTCCGGCACAATGTTATGTTCCTTCATATAATCCTCAATCAGATTATCGGCACGAAACCGCTCCTTACAGGACTTACAGTCCATCAGCGGGTCAGAAAACCCGCCCAGATGCCCGGAAGCCACCCAGGTCTGCGGATTCATTAAAATCGCACAGTCCACGCCGACATTAAAGGGGCTTTCCTGCACGAACTTCTGCCACCAGGCTTTTTTCACATTATTTTTCAGTTCCACGCCAAGATTTCCATAATCCCAGGTATTGGCCAGGCCGCCGTAAATCTCGGAGCCCGGATAGATAAAGCCTCTGTTCTTTGCCAATGCTGAAATTTTGTCCATCGTCTTTTCCATTGTGTTTACCTCACCTTTCCACTTTACCCTCCGTCTTCCTCCTGCGGCTTAGAAGCGGGGGATTTCCTGTTGCTGTCCACGTAGATCCGCGGTTAAGTCAAATCTACCAGAAAATCAAATAATGTACGCCAGCCGGAACCTGCACGGTATGTTTATCCACCGTTTCTATGCCTTTGGTCATATAGCGGATTCTTCCTTCGACCTGGATTTCCACGGGATAGTCGCTTTCCACCAGAACCATCTGTCCTTTTCCCAGTCTTTCCAGTTCCTGTGTTTCCGGAGGTTTTACCTCGCCGTCCTTTAAGGGCTTTACAAACTCTGCTGCCGTAAGCCATCCTTTCAGGCGTGCGTCCTCTACCGAACAGACTTCAAAGTTTTTCAGACGGCTGTTCATGCCGAAATAGCTCTGCCCAAACGCCAGAAGGCTCTGGCTGTCCCTGTACTGATAAACAGCAGTAACCTGGTTTTCCCTTAATTTACAGGATCGCACGGCAACCGGAAGAGGTTCTTTCCCCTCTTCGTTTTGGGAAGCTTTCTGTGCGCCCAGGCTTTCATTAAACAGGGCAACTTCCTCGAATACAAAGTTTTCCAGGCTTTCCTGCTGGTAATGTTCACTCTTCCCTTTATCGAACGTTTCCACCATCCCACTGGCGATTTCTCCGTCTTTGGTGATATAAATGCTGTTGGTTTCCGGTGCAAATCCGCCGATTCCCGCATTTGACCTCTGGCAGCCGTAAACCAAAAGCACAGCCAGCGCTGTAAGCAGTACTGCCTTTTTTTGCTTCATAAACTCCTTGCATCCTCCATGCTGACGAATATTTACCTTATCATAACTGGTTTTCTTCCATTTGTAAAGGAGGAACGTAAAATCGTTTTATTACAATATCGTTTCCAGAATATCCAGGGAACGAAAATGCTTATCCACGTTTTTCTTTACTTCATCCTCCACGCAGGCAGAAAACTCTCCAAACACCTCTTCGGTTAAAGTAAATTGATATAATTTTTCTATGGAAGAATACAGCACATACTCCCAGGCATAGTTTGCCGATTCGCTGACCCTGCGGCCGGGATGAATGCTGTACTCTCCGCTCTGCACCATGGCCTTCAGTTCAAATATCCGCCGTACCAGCCGGTTGGGAAGAGCCGGTTTTAGGAGGGCGCGAAGCGACTGGTACAAAAGCTTTAAAAGTTCTGTCCCGTCCATATTTTCACGGCTGTAATAATCGGCCATTTCCAGAAAATAAGATCCGTAACAGGCGGCTTCCATATCGGCTGCAATGGTTTCAAAGTAGTTTTTGACCTCTGCCCTCTGTAGATTGTAGGCGTCCCGTCCCTCCACCAGGAAAAACGTACCAAAAACAAAGGGACGGCTGGCTGCCATCAGCACATTTCCCGGACGTTTACAGCCCCGGGAAAAAACCGTGATCTTTCCTCTTTCCCGGGTAAGGAGCACCAGCCGTTTGTCGGATTCACCAAAGGCCGATGCCCGAATCACCATTCCTGTCACCGAAATAATTTCACGCATCTATCCCTTCACATCCCCCGGATGATATCCGTAATTCTTCATATACAGTTCGCTGTCCCGCCATTCTTTGCGCACCTTCACCCAGAGCCTTAAGTTTACCTGGCCTTCCAGCATCTCTTCAATCTCTTTGCGGGCAGCCGTGCCGATTTTTTTCAGCATACTGCCGCCTTTTCCGATAATTATTCCCTTGTGGGAATCCCTCTCACAGATAATCGTTGCCTCAATATCGGTAATCCCGTTCTTTCTCTGCGTCATCTTCTCAATGGTCACGGCAATCCCATGGGGGATTTCATCATCTAAAAGCCGCAGAGCCTTCTCCCGAATCAATTCAGCAGCAATCTGGCGCATGGGCTGGTCCGTTACCGTATCCTCGTCATAAAACTGCGGCCCGTAGGGCAGGTACTTAAACAGCAATTCCGTGAGCAGATCCGTATTCTTCCCCGTCATCGCCGACAGGGGGACAATTTCTGCAAAATCACAGATATCCTTATAGGCGGCAATAAAGGTCAGGATTTCTTCCTGCTTTTTTACCGTGTCAATCTTATTAATCACCAGAATCACCGGCGATTTTACCTTATTTAACTGTTCGGCAATGTGTTTTTCCCCTGCGCCGATAAAGGTGGTCGGCTCTACCAGCCACAGCACCACATCCACCTCGTTTAAGCTGTGTTCGGCCACATTGACCATGTATTCCCCAAGTTTATTTTTTGCCTTGTGGATTCCCGGCGTATCCAGGAAGATAATCTGCCCGCGCTCGTCCGTATAGACGGTCTGAATCCGGTTCCTGGTCGTCTGGGGCTTACTGGACGTAATGGCTATCTTCTGCCCGATAAGCTGGTTCATCAGGGTGGACTTGCCTACATTGGGCCTGCCGATTAGGGCTGCAAAGCCGGACTTCTTCTGTTTATTTTCCATAATTTCCTCCACTCCGTGCACGCTTTGGCGCATTTCCTCCTGACCTTTCCCTATCCGTGGAACAGGTTTTCCACATGCCCAAACATCCCGGCCTGTGCTTTAACCTGCTCTTCATTGCCGATAACGCAGAGGGCATTGCTTGCGAGAAGTTCCTGAATCAGCGGTGCCAGGCGGCGGATATCTTCGGGATCTGCCGAGAGAATCTCTTCCCTTTCTTTTTGCAGCATTTCCCTGGTTACGCCCGAAATCCAGGCCGAAAGTCCGCGTGCACCCTTAATCGACGGCGTAAGGGGCGTGTCCAGTTCACTGATGGTTCCGATAATATATTTTGTCATATCCCGCTCACTGACATCGAAGTTTTTCAGATATTCAGGAATATGATTATAGGTTTCATTCGTTTCTTTTACATTCGGATCGCGGTAGGATACCAGATAGCCCTCCCCGCTCCGTCCAAATCCGCTCATGCACCCATAGGCACCGCCCTGAACCCGGAGATTAAGCCACAGGTAATCGTAGTTTAAGATCATCTTTAAGATCCGCAGGGTGCCCGTGTAGGCAAAGCCTCCCTTACGGAAGTTTCCGCACCGCGCCACATAGTTTACCTGGGATGATGTTTTAAAGCCTTCATTCTGGTTCTGTGCAGAAAAAACAAAGGGATAGCGCTTACCGTCACTGTTTTTCAAGGCATCCGTAAGTTTCTTCATCGCCCCGGCAAGAAGGGCAAAGCCTTCCTCGTCCGCGGTATAGCTTACCAGCATATGATCCAGGGTAAAGAGCCTGCTGCAGACGTCTTTTAACTTCTGCATCAGCGGCCCGCGGTTTTTGGGGTTCTCATAATCCCTGCAAATTTTTTCCAAAAAATGGAAGTATCCGATACCGCCGGTCAAATCATTATAGCTGGATGTCGGCGAAAAATAGGACGTTGCCCTGGCTACCGCTGCCGAGTGGGAGGCATTTTCCAGACGCATCCTGGCTCTGGATTTATTCTCTGCCAGGATTTCGCCCAGGCGCTTCTCATCGTCCAGCTTAGAAGACGTAAAAATTTCCTTAAATATCGAAAAAGCAAAATCAATCCTTGGATAAAGCACCTTGGCCTTTGCCGCAAATGCCCCGACAAATTTCTCCGGTTCCTTTAAATTCACATAAGAAGTCACGGAAAAGTCAATGCCGCCGCTGTTTAAATAAATCTCGCTTGCCAGCTCATTATAGCTGAAATGCTCGGTATCCACATAGCCCAGTACGGATTTTAAAAGACCCACATAGGGCAGATCTTCCTGGGCAATCCCATCGGTGGTAAACAAGAGGGTCAGATAGCCGATGCCGGAGGTAAAGAGGTTGGAGTGAATCACCTTTATCCTGTCAATCTCCTTCTCCTCGCCGTATAAGCCCTCGCCCTCGGTATCGATATCCTCCCGTTTCAGCATGGGAATCTTTAACAGATCCTCCTGCGGCGACGGGGTTTCCTGATATTCTTTTAACGCTTTTGTTTCCTTCTGCAAAAAGAGAAGTTCTTCTTCACTTAAAGAAGCCCGGTAGTCTTCGAGTTTCTTTGCCAGCTTCTGGTCTTCCTTTGCGGTAAGATTTTTCTGGGGAAGAAGAGTAATTACGGCTTCAAAGGGATTATCCAGCAGGTATTCGCGGATCAGCCCTTCAAAATAGCCCTCGCCCACCGCCTTCTTTAAAAAGTCAAAGGTTTCCTGGTATTCCAGGTGAAGCATCGGATCGCCGTCATAGAGCCAGCTGTCCATCGACCAAAGCCCGTACATCAGGCCCTTAGGTGCCGAACCGTAATCTGCCTCGCGATAGCGGAATTCATAGTAATTTAACCCCGCCAGCAGACTTTTCGCATCTATGCCCTGGTCGGCCAGCTTTCTGAGCGTCCCCTTGACGACGGCAAGAAACTCTGCTTTCTGTTCTTTTGCCGCATTCTTTGCCACCACGGAAAAATAGGGCTGTAAAATCCCGCTCTCATAACCGCCGAAGATATCATCGCCAATCCCCGCATCCAAAAGTGCCTGCTTTAACGGTGCTCCAGGCGCATCCAAAAGGGTGTATTCCAGAATCTGGAAGGCCACATAAAGTTTCGGATCCAGATCCGTTCCCACCACCGTATTGACGGAAAAATACGCCTGGTTTTCCTCCTCTTCATCTTCAGTAATGGAATAATAAGCTTCTTTTTCTCTCGGATGGGCAAAAGGCTTCTGGAACTGAATGGCAGAATCCACCGTCCTTTTCTCAAACCGGCCAAGATACTCCTTATCCAGCCATTCCAGCTTCTGCACAATATCCATATTTCCGTAGAGATAGATAAAGCTGTTGCTGGGATGATAATAGCTCTGGTGGAAACCTACAAAGTCCTCATAGGTCAGGTTGGGAATCTCTGCGGGATCTCCGCCGGACTCAAAGCCGTAGCAGGTATCCGGGAAGAGTTCATGCGTAATTAACCGATCCAGCAGGCTTTCCGGCGAAGAAAACGCCCCCTTCATCTCATTGTAGACCACACCGTTAATCGTCAGCGGCCCTTTTGTGTCTTCCAGTTCATAGTGCCAGCCTTCCTGCTGAAAGATTTTCGGTTCATGGTAAATATTCGGATAAAATACGGCGTCCAGATACACATTCATTAAATTCTGGAAATCTTTTTCATTACAGCTTGCCACAGGATAAACGGTCTTATCCGGATAGGTCATGGCATTTAAAAACGTGTTTAGCGAACCCTTCACCAACTCCACAAACGGGTCTTTCACCGGAAACTTTTCCGAACCGCATAACACACTGTGCTCTAAGATATGGGCAACCCCTGTGCTCGTGTCCGGCGGTGTGCGAAAGCCGATGGAAAAGACCTTATTTTCATCGTCATTAAGCATTAAAAATAACCTGGCCCCGGTCTTTTTATGCGAAAGAACAACGCCAAGGGAATTCATCTCCTTAATCTCTTTTTCCTTAACCAGCGTATACGCCGGTAGATTTTCCAATCCTGATTTTTTCATTCTTATGCCTTTCTTTATTGTTGCCTTTATTTATGATAGTGCACTCACTTGCGGGCGCATAAAGCTTGTTACGGTTCACACGTTCACAGTAACAAAAGTTTTACATGTTTCCCAAAAATTTATCCTTCAATATCGCCATGCCCTCCCTTACGCAAAGGTGCACGAATAATATCGGGTCGGAACTGGAGGCGACGCCGTAGAGATGCTCAAAGCCGCATTTTTCGCCAATCTTCATCGCCCGAAAAAGATGAAAGTTGCTGGTCAGCACGCCAATCTGCAGAGGCTTATCCGGCAAAAGTTCCTTTACCCCCGGATAGACCTGCATCAGGGCCTCTAAGTTTTGCCCCTGCCCGACGGCACCCTCCACGATCGCATAGCCGGGATCATAGCTGCGCTGACGGTTTAGCCCTCCCTGTGCTAAAAATTCACGGCTTTTTTCGGTGAGCTCACTGCGTCTGGTCTTTGGCGGACGGTAATCTTTTTCAATCATCGCCTGCTCTCTTTCTCCCTGACCGCCTGCAAATCCGCTAAACGGCAAATCATTATCCGCAGCTTTTTCTTTTTCTGCCGCTTCTTTTTCTAATTGCAGCAAAAACATGGAAAGTTCCATCCTTCTTCGGTTTTCATCCACCTGTTTTCGGCGCACGCTTTCCTTTTCTTCCTGCCGCTGTTCTTCGATAAGCGCCTTGCTAAACGCCATATTTTCTCTTGTGCTTGTGGACTGCCCTTCCAAAAGAATCTGTTCCGGGGCAATTCCATTATACTGTAAATATTCTGCCATCGCCTGGGCCTCCGTGGTGGGCTCATCCTTGCCCTGGCCGCCGGAGAGAATCAGCTTGGTTTCCGGATGCTCCTGGGCAAAACGAATGGCCTTGTCCAGACGGTGCTTTAAGGAAGCGCTGATATCGTCTTCCCGCACCTTGGCTCCCAGGACAATCAGATAATCCAGATGCTCCGGCGCGGTGCCAATCATCCCCCCGAAAATCAATATCTGGAGAATTACAAAAATCACCGCCCCCGCCGTACACAGGGTAACGACGGAAACCGGAACCCACAGCGGAACCTTATTTTTATGCTGGTGGTAATAATGGCTTCCCCGAAAAAGCAGGAAAAAGACAATAGCCAGCACCAGCCAAACCCACGCTGCCGAAGTTTTCACTCCGGAATATACCGAAATAATCCCAAAGTAAACCAGGCAGACCACCGACATCACTCCAAATATCACTGCCATCAATGATCACTTTCTTCCTTCCTGCGCAGCAAGTCGTAAGGCTCTGGTTCAGCCTCCAGTTCCACCCAGAGAATCTGGCGGGCATGGGGTGCGCTTTCCTGGCTCTTCCCCTCTTCATCCCAGATTCCCTTGACCTTCACTTCCAGATTTCTGCCGTCCGGCTTCATCACCTCGATGGTTTCCCCCACCGTAAATTTATTCTTCTGTTCAATTCGGCAGCGCCCCTGTTCATCGACGGCTTCCACCGTCCCGAGATAGGTATAATTCTTAATATAGGTGCTGCTCTGGTAAATCTGCCCGTTTTCGCTTGGCTTTCCAAAGTAAAATCCGGTAGAGAATTCCCGGCAGGTGCATTTTCCGATTTCTTCCTTATACCAAGGGAGGTTTTTCTGATAGAGCGCTTCACTTTCCAGATAATCGTCTATGGCCTTCCGGTAGGTTCTTGCCACCGCTGCCACATAGAGCGCCGTCTTCATCCGCCCTTCGATTTTAAAGCTGTCAATCCCCGCTTCCATCAGCTCGGGAATATGTTCAATCATACATAAATCGCGTGAGCTGAAGATAAATGTCCCCCGCGCATTCTCCTCCACCGGCATATATTCTCCGGGACGGCTCTCCTCCATCACCGCATACTTCCAGCGGCAGGGATGCGTACAGGAACCCTGGTTGGCGTCCCGCCCGACAAAATAGTTGCTTAAAAGGCAGCGCCCGGAATACGAGATACACATTGCACCGTGAATAAAGCTTTCAATCTCCATCTCTTCAGGAATATGACGACGGATTTCCCGGATTTCCTCTAGGGTCAGTTCTCTGGCCGACACCACACGCTTGGCCCCAAGATTCCACCAGAACTGATAGGTTCCATAGTTTGTATTATTCGCCTGGGTGCTGATATGGATATCCATTTCAGGGAGTATGCGCCGGGCAAGGGCAAACACTCCGGGATCGGATATAATCAGAGCGTCCGGAGGAAATGCCTTTAATTCGTGAAAATAAGCCTCCACACCCTCCAGATCCTCATTGTGCGCTAAAATATTTGCCGTAATATAGACCCTTACTCCCCGTTCATGAGCAAAGGCTATTCCCTCACGGATCTCTTCCATCGAAAAATTTTTTGCTTTCGCCCGCAGACCGAAGGCTTCGCCGCCAACATAAACCGCATCGGCACCGTAAAGTACAGCTGTCTTTAAAACCTCCAGGCTCCCGGCCGGAATTAAAAGTTCAGGTTTTCTCATGTAGTTTTCCTTCTTAAATTATTCTCCTTAATCTAAACATCCGATTGCTTTGCACTCCGCGGATTTATCATGTTACTCTTCACCTATTTAAAGTAACTTCATCACTTCACCGCTTCACACTCACCGTAACCCCGTCACCTACGCTTAAAACTGCCGTTTCCAGCCCCTGGGTGTGCTTTAGGGTGAATAGATATTCCCGCATCCGGCGATGAATCGTCCTGTCCCGCCGCTCCACGGCAAACCTTGATTCCAGGATATTCCCGTCCTGAAGGACATTATCCGAAACCAGCATACCTCCCGGCGCAAGCAGTTTTAAAACCCCGGGCAGCCAGTGGATGTACTGCCCTTTTGCCGCATCCATAAAGATAAATTCATAGCTTTCTTCGGGCAATGTCGGAATAATCTCCCCTGCATCCCCCTCAATAAGATGAATCTGTGCTTCCCGCCCTGCCTCGGAAAAGTTTTTCCTTGCCTGGGGTATGCGCTTTTCATACTTTTCAATGGTAGTAATCTGCCCTCCCGCCGGCATAACCTCGGCCATCAAAAGGGCAGAATAGCCCACGGCGGTTCCCACCTCCAGGATTTTTTTTGGCTTAACGGCTGCAATTAACGTTCTTAACAATGCCCCGGTTTCTTTGCGGATGATGGGAATCCTTTCCTCCCCTGCCCTTTTTTCAATCCGGGAAAGCAGAGGGCTTTTTTCCGGTTCAAGGGAAGCAATAAAATCAGCCAGCCTTTCTTTTTCTGTCACGAAGCGGTTTCTCCTTCTTCTGGTTTTACACTCAGTTCATCTAAGATCTCCCGGGAGGTCATCGCCGTATTTAACGTATAGCTTCCGGGATAAATCGTATAGTCATAGAAAATCGACTGCACCCAAAACGCATATTCATTGTGGATCAGCCCCTTTTCCTTCAGCATCTTTCCTACCTGGCGACCGGTTGCATCTTCTTTCACTTCAATCGTTATCTCTGCCCCCGGTGCGGATGACACCGCTGTATCGGCAAAGATTTCGTAGCCGAAATTAAAACCGGCGTGCATCCCCTCATAGAGCACCAAAATCAGAAGTGCAGTGATAATTAATTTCAGGGAAACTTTGATAATTACACCGGTTACCCGGTTAATATCCTTTGCGGTATCATTTTCACTCATGCTCTCCTCCTGCGATACTAAACCGTCACTGTCCATGTCCATGCACAGCAGACGGCAATCATCCATGCAACGGAGTTAAACCTCCATAATAATCGGAAGGATCATCGGATTCCGCTTCATTCTCTTCCATAAAAAGTCACTGAGACTGTCTTTAATCACATTTTTAATCTTTCCCCAGTCACTTACATGGCGGTGCAGACAGTCGTCCACGGCTTCGTCAACCACGCGCTTAGCCTCTTCGAGAAGATCCTCCGACTCCCGCACATAGACAAATCCGCGGGATACGATGTCCGGCCCGGCTAAAAGCTGGTTGCTGTATTTTTCCAGGGTCAGCACAACGATAATTATGCCGTTCTGCGCCAGGTTCTGGCGATCTCTCAGGACGATATTTCCCACATCGCCCACACCAAGCCCGTCAACCAATATCGCCCCCGCCTGGACGTGCCCGGTTACTTCGCCCTTTTCCTGGCTCAGTTCCAGGACGTCGCCGGAATTAATCATCAGGACATTTTCTTTGGGAATTCCCACATCACGGGCCAGTGACGCCTGCGTCATGCGATGACGGTATTCCCCGTGAATGGGCACGGAATATTTCGGGTGAACCAGCGAGTAAATCAGCTTGATTTCCTCCTGGCAGGCATGTCCGGATACATGGGTATCCTGGAAAATCACCTCAGCTCCCTTCATCGAAAGTTCGTTAATCACTTTTGCCACGGCCTTTTCATTCCCTGGAATCGGCGTGGAACTTAGGATAATCACATCGTTTGGCGTAATGGAAACCTTTTTGTGAATCGAAGAGGCCATCCTTGAGAGCGCCGCCATGGATTCTCCCTGGCTTCCCGTGGTAATCAGCACCGTTTTCTCCGGCGGATAGTTTTTAAGCTGTTCTATATCAATTAACGTCCCTTCAGGAATCTTAATATAGCCCAGTTCGCTGGCTGTGCCGATAACATTGACCATGCTCCGGCCCTCAACCACACATTTTCTTCCATATTTATAGGCAGAATTAATAATCTGCTGCACCCTGTCCACATTAGAGGCAAAGGTCGCCACGATAATTCTCTTGTTTAAGTGATCGGCAAAGATGGAGTCAAAGGTCTTTCCCACCGTCCGCTCCGAAGCCGTGAACCCGGATCGAATAGCATTCGTACTGTCACAGAGCAGGGCAAGTACCCCTTTTTTTCCCAGTTCCGCAAAGCGCTGCAGATCGATGGAATCGCCGAACACCGGCGTATAGTCAATCTTAAAGTCACCCGTGTGCACGATAATTCCCGCCGGTGAGAAAATCGCCAGCGCCGAGGCATCGGCAATGCTGTGGTTCGTCTTGACAAATTCTACCCGAAAACAGCCTAAGTTTACCGACTGCCCGTGTTTAATCACTTTCCGCCGGGTATTCTTCAGCATGTTGATTTCTCTTAATTTATTTTCAATCAAAGCAATGGTCAGGCGTGTTCCGTAGACCGGGACGTTCAGTTCCTTTAAAATATAGGGCAGAGCGCCGATATGATCTTCATGGCCGTGGGTGATCACAAAGCCCTTAACTTTATCAATATTCTGCTTTAAATAAGTCACATCGGGAATCACCAGATCAATTCCCAGCATATCGTCCGTAGGAAAGGCCAGTCCGCAGTCCACCACAATAATGCTGTCCTGACACTCAAAGGCCGTAATATTCATTCCAATCTGTTCTAATCCGCCTAAAGGGATAATCTTTACTGTATCATTTTTGGTTTCTTTTCCTTTCAATATCTTACCTCCGTTTACTGCTTTACCCATCCTGTTTACTTTAAAAGTCCGCCGCCGATTAGGCGGCACTAATTCAGGTATTCCAAGTGCGCCCAGCAGACTTTTATTTATGGTGGTACGCTTTGCTGTGGGCGCATGAAGGTTTACTTTTGAAGTTCCACGTCTGCATCGTCCAAAAGCTGGGTAAAAATCTCAAATACTGCTTCTACTTCCTGTTCATCCTCTACAAACTGATAAACGGCCTCCTCTTCCCTGTCACCGGAAGTATCCTTAAGGATGTAACATTCCCCGTCTGCCTTTTCATCCTCTTCGTCCGTTACAAGCAGATAGTTTTTTCCGTTAATCCTGGTTTCTTCCAACACAAAAAAGTCAACGGGTTCTCCCGTTTCTGTCTGCAGAGTGATTTTTGTTTCTTCCTTCATCTTTTTATTCTCCTGCATCGGTTTCGTGACCTGATTTTTCAAGGTTTTCATGCAATCCCTGTACGTTTAACTCCCCCGCAGCTTTCTTTGCTGTACCCATATAATCCAAATAGTTTTGCAGGATGAAGACGGCTGCGATCTTATCAATCACGGCTTTCCGGTTCTCCCTCCGGACGCCGCTTTCCATCAGGACACGCTCCGAAGCCGCAGTGCTTAAACGCTCGTCCCATAAAACCACAGGAAGCCCTGTGCGCCGCACAAGCATGGCCTGAAATTCCTCGGTTTTCTCTGCCCGTTCCCCAAGAGTATTATTCATATGTTTAGGATACCCTAAAACAATAGTGCTAACCCCATATTCTTTAATTAATTCTTCAATACGGGCACAGGTCTTGCGCAGCTTGTTCTCGTCACGGCGCACAATGGTTTCTATCCCCTGCGCCGTAAGTCCCAAAGCGTCGCTCACCGCCACACCTACCGTTTTTGCCCCGTAATCCAATCCAAGTATCCGCATATTCTCCTCGATTCTTTGCATGGTTTGTTCCTGTTTGCCTGTTCACGGCAGCCATGGTTTCTATCCTCTTATACGACTACAGGATAACACAAAAACAGCCGGTGATCGCCTAGTCATTTGTATGAACGTAAGCACCTTGCCGACTGCTTCTTTATCGCTGTAAAAACACAGCAGTCTTTTCTCTCTGCCGTTTTTTCGGGCATCTAATACGCCCCCGTCCGTTTACCGAAGCTTCGTGTCAATATAGACTTCCATCAATTCTTCCAGAAGTTCATCCCTCTCCACTTTCATAATAATACTTCTGGCGTTCTTATGACTGGTAATATAAGTCGGGTCCCCGGACATAATATACCCAACGATTTGATTCACAGGGTTATACCCTTTTTCCGTCAGGGCAATATAAACCTGTTCCAGAACCTGTGCTGCACTTGCTGCATTTGCCGTATTTTCCTGGAGAGTTATAAACTGTGTATCCCGCATATCGCCCATCTTCATCACGTCCTTATCACTATTCTCTCTTATTCTAAACCATAAATACTATTTCGGCAAGAACATTTTTGCAGAAAAGGGAAATTGTTTATTACGAGTTACTGTTCACGTAGGTCTGCGCACTTGCTGCGCTGACCGTAGGTTAAACTGGGCCAGTGAGCAAAAATCCCATCGACGAAGGCGATTTTCATGGATTTTTGCCCGTTGCTGTGAACGTGTGAACAGTAACTATTACGATGTCACTATTCACACACGCACAGCAGCCTTACGGCTCACGGGCAAAGCAGCTAAGGGATAAGTGTAAATTCCATAAGTTCCGCCGTTAATGCGCGTTTTACCCGTCCGAACACAAGCCTTCCCTGAAAACCGTTTTTCCCCTCTTTCTCTTCAATAACCTGTGCGTCGGCGTTTTCTTCTTCGATAATCCCGCGCACATCGGCAATCGGCACAGCCATTTTCACATATTCCCGGGTAAATCCAACCACATAGGAATTTCCCCCGATAATGGCTTCCTCTTCCAGCAGCACCTGGACTTTTTTCCCGATAAATGATTCGCGGTAGGCTTTGGACATCTCTGCTTCCAGCTTAAGAAGTGTTTCACTCCGATCTGCCTTCACCGCCTCATCCACCTGATCCGGCATGGAAGCCGCTCTTGTATTCTTCCGCCGTGAATATTTAAAAACATGCATCTCATAAAACTGCACCTGGCGGACAAATTCCCTGGTCTTTGCAAACTCTTCCTCGGTTTCCCCGGGAAATCCCACAATAACATCGGTGGTAATGGCAGGGTGGTCAAAGGCTTCCCGAAGATAGCCGCAGCTTTCCACATACTGTTTTGGCGTATAATGGCGGTTCATCCGCTTTAAGGTTTCCGGTGCACCGCTCTGCAAAGACAGGTGAAAATGGGGGCAGACCTTGGGAAGATCAGCCAGGGCGCAGGCAAAATCCCGGGTAACAATCCTCGGCTCCAAAGAACCCAGACGGATTCGCTCAATCCCTTCGATGCCGTGCAAAAGCCGGACAAGTTCCAAAAGACTTCCCCGTCCTGCCGATAAAAAATCCTGCTCGGCTTTTGTTTCCTGCATTTCCATTTCCCGTTTTTTTATTTCGCTGCCTTCTTCCTGCTTTCCTTCCTCCCGGCGATCCGTGCCGTAGGAACTCAGATGGATTCCGGTAAGCACCAGTTCTTTATAGCCCCTGGCGGCCAGGCGGCGTCCCTCGTCAAGAACATCTTCTTTTCTGCGGCTTCTGACCCTTCCGCGGGTATAGGGGATAATGCAGTAGCTGCAGAACTGGTTGCAGCCGTCCTGCACCTTGACAAAGGCCCGGGTATGGTTGGAAATCTTGCCAATGTGCAGGTTCTCATACTCCTTTGTCCGGCTGATATCCAAAACAAAGCTGTCTTCTTTTTCCCGGTTCTGGAAATAATCCTCCAAAATCTTTAACAGATCTTTTTTCCGGTTGTTCCCGATAAGGATATCCACGGCAGCATCTTCTTTTAATACCTCGGCGGCTGCCTGTACATAACAGCCTGCCGCTACAATCACGGCTCCCGGGTTCTTCGCTCTTGCCCGGTGAAGCATCTGCCGGGATTTTCTGTCGGCGATATTGGTCACGGAACAGGTATTAATGATGCACACCTCTGCCTCCTCCCCAAAAGGAACGATTTCATAACCCCCGGACTCTAAGAGCTGCTCCATGGCTTCCGTTTCATAGGCATTGACCTTACAGCCTAAATTGTGAAAAGATGCCCTCCTTTTCATTAAATAATCTCCTATCTTTTTTGCAAACTCACTATTGACTTTTCATCGCTTCCTTTGTAGTATGAAATAGGGAAGTTAAAATGAATCCCGCTGACACGAGTACAGGAGTACTCACACGAATAAAGGAGGTAATACGATGAAGACAGTTCGCATTTCTTTAAATTCCATTGATAAAGTTAAATCCTTCGTTAATGATTTGACGAAGTTTGACGTAGATTTTGATCTGGTATCCGGAAGATACGTTATTGACGCAAAATCTATTATGGGAATTTTCAGCCTGGATTTATCCAAGCCAATCGACTTAAATATCCATGCCGAAAGCGGTATCGAAGAAATTTTAAATACCCTGGCCCCTTACATTATTGACTGATTCATCCATCATCAGACAATTGGTCATGCATTGCATGCAGCGTATTAAGTTTTACACATTTAATGCAGCACATGAAATGCAACCGCAAGAGAAGCTGCTGATTTTAGCAGCTTTTATTCTTTTTGCAAACCTGCGGTAAACCGATTGCCGGCAGACCATCACCTCGGTTACTGGCAGACCATCACCTCAGCGGATTCTATGGCAGTCTTTACCATCTCATCAATTTTTTCAGCAAGCTTTTCCTCGGAATGGTGAATCATGTTGATATTGGGCTTTGTCACCGGGTGCTTGGCCACGAAGATGGTACAGCAGTCCTCAAACGGCTGGATCGAAGTTTCAAACGTCCCTATCTTTTCCGAGATATCCACAATCTCCTGCTTATCAAATCCAATCACCGGACGGAATACCGGCATGGTGCAGACCTCATTGGTCGCGGCGAGGGACTGGACGGTCTGAGATGCCACCTGACCGATGCTCTCCCCGGTAATCAGTGCCTGGCATTTTTCCTTTTCGGCAATCGCCTGGGCAATCCGCATCATATAGCGCCGCATAATAATCGTCAGTTCCTCGTGCGGACACTGGTCATAGATATAAAGCTGAATATCGGTAAAATTCACAATATGCAGCTTTAACGGCCCCGCGTACCGCGACACCAGCCGCGCCAGATCCACGACCTTTTCTTTTGCCCGGTCACTGGTGTAAGGCGGTGCATGGAAATAGACGGCTTCGACCACCACGCCCCTTTTGGCAATCATATATCCGGCGACCGGACTGTCAATTCCTCCGGACAAAAGCAGCATCGCCCTTCCGTTCGTTCCCACCGGCATTCCTCCCGGCCCGGGGATAACCTGGGAATAAAGGTTAATCCTGCTGCGGATTTCCACATGGAGCATAACCTCCGGGTGATGCACGTCCACGCTGGTGTGCGGATAGGCTTCCAGGATGGCTGCCCCAAGTTCACGGTTTATTTCCTCCGAGTTCATGGGATACTGCTTATTGGCCCGCCTTGCATTGACCTTAAAGGTAAAATCTTTTTTGGGATAAACCTGATCCAGATAGAGGAGTACCTGCTTTTTTAAGTCCTCAAAACCCCGATCCTCCACCTGCACCATCGGACAGATCCCGGAGATTCCAAACACCCGCTGCAAAGCCTCCACGGCATCATCCAGGTCAAAATCTTTTTCTGCATTTGCATAAATCCGCCCGGACTCCTTAGTCACCAGAAAACTTCCCTCAATGGGTTTTAAGGCAAAACGGATCTGCTTGACCAGGGCATCCTCAAACAGATATCGGTTTTTTCCCTTGCATCCTATTTCTGCATATTTAATTAACAACGACTGATAGTTCATCGCTTCCTCCTGTTTATCTAGAGCATGTGTCCATGAAAATTCGAAATCCACCCCATTGCTTTCCTGATAGGGTAAACTCACCGTTACTGAAAACTTATAAAAAGTTGCAAACTTTTATGTTTCATTCCTACTTCTCTGTGTATGCTTTTGTCAAATTTCGACTACTCACAAGTTCTTGTACACTC
>VSOC01000129.1 GCA_009774615.1 Lachnospiraceae bacterium | reverse complement strand
ACATTAGTCAGTGAGTATGTACGCTTACCCTCTTCTGTGTAAAAATAATTGAATGGACTTAAAAATTCGCAAACTTGAAATTTATCTAAATCAATGACTATAAAATTATAACCTATATTATCCGAATGACCTTCTCCAAATCATTTGTATATTTATTAGTTTTTTCTAATATCCTATAAAATCTTAAATTTTGGATAATCTTAATATAGATGCACAGGTATCCCGCTCCGATCCAAATTCCCCCAAAATTTTGTCCTCTTGTATGAATTGCTATGTGTCAATTGGTAATTTACACAAAAAAAGGAGGATTATGGTTCCCATTGCCAAACCGGCAATTATTACGATTATTTTACTGAATAGTATAGATAGCTGGAACTCCTTTTTGTGGCCGATGCTGGTGACGAATGAACCGAAGATGCGGACAGTTACCGTGGGTCTGACTTCTTTTGTGCAGGCAGCGGGAATCCGGTATGAACGGCTGATGGCGGCTGCCTTTGTGGTGGTGATTCCGATGATGATACTGTTTTTCTTTGCCCGCAAATACATTATTACTGCGGTGGCGCAGGGTGGAATTAAGGGATAGGACAGGGATGATCTGCCGTATGGTTTGGGAAAGATAAGAAACAGGAAACATGAGAAACAGGAAACATAAGAAACATAAAACATAAGAAACCGGTAATATATGCTGTGTTTAAGGAGCGCTGAGCGTTTTTTGAGCACAGCATTTTTGCGTGGGGAAATTGAAAAAAAACGGCAAGCATGCTATAATCTTGGCAGAGAATTGATGAAAGGATGAGGAGGAAAGAAGATGGGAATTATTAAGGCAGCAGCGAGCGCAATCGGCGGCGGTCTGGCGGATCAGTGGCTGGAGGTGTTTGAGCCGGCGGCGATGGGGGCACAGACGGTATTTGCCTCCGGTGTGCGCACAAGAAAAGGGGCAAATGTTAAGGGAACGGATAATACGGTATCGAACGGTTCCGTGATTCATGTTTATCCCAACCAGTTTATGATGCTGGTGGACGGAGGCCGGGTTGTGGATTATACGGCGGAGGAAGGATATTATACGGTGAACCATTCTTCGATGCCTTCGCTGTTTAACGGGCAGTTTGGCGACGCGCTTGTGGAATCCTTTAACCGTATTCGTTTTGGGGGTGTTACACCGCTGGCGCAGAAGGTATTTTATATAAATCTCCAGGAAATCAAGGGACTGAAATTCGGCACAAGGACACCGATTAATTATTTTGACAGCTTTTATAATGCGGAACTCTTTCTTCGTGCGCACGGGACGTACTCGGTGAAGATTACCGATCCGCTTCGGTTTTATGCGGAAGTTATTCCTAAAAATGCATACGATGTGGAGATGGATTCCATCAATGAACAGTATCTGGCGGAATTTTTAGAGGCATTGCAGACGTCGATTAACCAGATGTCGGCGGACGGGCAGAGAATTTCCTTTGTTGCCTCCAAGGGCCGCGAACTGGGAAAATATATGGCGGATGTCTTAGACGAGGAGTGGAAGAAGCTTCGCGGAATGGAGATCCAGTCCGTGGGGATTGCCAGTATTTCTTATGATGCAGAGTCCCAGAAGCTGATTAATCTGCGCAACCAGGGTGCCATGCTCAGCGATCCGACGATCCGCGAAGGCTTTGTCCAGGGGGCGATTGCCGAAGGACTCAGGAATGCAGGCTCGAATGCAAACGGTGCGATGGCCGGGTTTATGGGCATGGGTATGGGAATGCAGGCAGGCGGCGGATTTATGGGTGCAGCATCTTCCACCAATCTTTCGCAGATGCAGATGAACCAGACTTACGGGAATCCGGGAACGGTTCCGGGAAATGGTGTTTCCGGGGGTGCGGGCTATGGAAATGGAATGTCAGGAAATGCAGGCTATGGAAATCCGGCAGCAGGAAATACTGTTTTGGGAAGTGCCGGGCAGGGAAATATGGCTGCGGCAGGAGGTGCGGCTGCGGGGGCAGGGGAATGGATCTGCGGCTGCGGGGCAAAGAATCACGGAAAGTTCTGCAGCGAGTGCGGAAGTCCAAGACCGGCTCCCGGCCCGTGGACGTGCAGCTGCGGGAATGTCAACCAGGGGAAGTTCTGCAGTGAATGCGGAAAGCCAAGGCCCTGAGAGGGTAAACGGCAAGGTTAAGTTTTGTAAATAGAGGATGAGGACAATATATGGCTGCAATTACCTATAAATGCCCGAACTGCGGCGGGGGGCTTATCTTTGAGCCGGAAACGCAGAAGTATAAATGTGAATACTGCCTGTCAAGGTTTATGCAGGCGGATTTGGAAGGGCAGGCTTTTGGGGAAAACGGAGGAGAAACGGCAGAAACCGGTGAAGAAGAGGCGGCTTTGGCAGACGGCGGGTACTCTGCGGCAGGGGAGGCCGCCGTCTATTCCTGTCCGAGCTGCGGGGCAGAGGTTGCGACCGATCCGACGACGGCGGCGACCTTTTGCTATTACTGCCATAATCCGGTCATTTTATCTGGGCGGCTTCGCGGGGAGTATCTGCCGGACTGCGTGGTACCGTTTTCCATTGACCGGAAGAGGGCCGAGGGGATGTTCCGTGAATGGATAGGAAAGAAGAAATATGTGCCTAAAGACTTTTATTCGCCCGGCCAGATAGAAAAGCTTACCGGGGTGTATTTTCCTTACTGGCTGTTTCGCTGCCGGATAGACGGGAAACTCCGTGCACAGGGGACGAAGATTCGTTCCTGGACAACCGGAAATATGCGCTATACGGAGAGAAAAACCTATCAGGTGGAGCGCCAGGGCATGGTAAAGATTAATTATGTGGCAAGGAATGCGATACATAAGGCAGATTCCCGGCTCTGTGAGGGTGTGCTTCCCTATCCCAAAGAGGGAATCAAGCCGTTTTCCATGGGCTGCCTGTCCGGGTTTGTGGCCCAGAAGCGGGATCGAAGAAAAGAAGAGTTTATTCCCGAAGTGTATCAGGAAGTTAAGGATTTTGCCCTTGTAAAGCTTAAAGAAAGCGCAGGCGGATATTCGGAACTGAAGGTTTCGCAGCAGATTGCAGATGTAGAGGACGCCCGGTGGGATTACGGGCTGTTTCCGGTGTGGACGCTGACGTATAAAGGCCCAAAGGACGGTAAGATGTATTACTTTGCCATGAATGGTCAGACCGGCAAGATCTGCGGCGAGCTTCCGGTGGATGGGGGGAAGCTGTTTGGGCTGTTTATGTGCATATTTCTTCCTGTGCTTCTGGTTCTGCTGGGTGTGGGGTATTTTCTGCCTTTGTGACCTGCTTTCGCTGGCTTAGAAGCAGGGGACTTTCTTGATAGGTTAAATTTTTTTTAATGTTCAGATGAATGGAAAAGTGCGGTTATATTTATGAAAAAAGATGATAAGTATTTGTCCGATGAGCATGCGGATTATATAAAAAACCTTATAAAAACTGCGGCGGAAAAGGATAAAACATTTAAAATTTTTGGGGCAAGTTCTCATAAATATCGTTTGAATGAAACGGTAAGCCCTGCATGGGTGAGAAAATTTGAAGAACAGTATCAAATAAAACTTCCCGAAGAATATGTATTTTTTATAACCAAGATCGGCAATGGAGGAGCCAGCCCTTATTATGGAATCGCGCCGCTTAGCCTGGATAAAAAAGATGAAAAATGTTATAAAAATCTTTCAAAACCAAATATTTATGATAAGGACTATCCGCAATTTTATAAGGAATGTGTTGCATTGCGTCAAAATGGTGAGCGTGACGAACAAGCATTTTCACACGAAAAAGAAGATGAATTAAATGAAAAATTTGATGCAATGTGCGACAGAATAAAAGATGGCGTTTTAAATATCAATACACAGGGCTGCACCTATGATACATTACTCGTGGTCAATGGCAGCAGAAAAGGGGAGATTGTCTATATGGACTGGAATTTAGAAATAGAATATCCGCCTTTTTTAACGCATATGACGTTTCTTAAATGGTATCAGAGTTTTTTTGAAGAGATTCTGGCAGGCTATGATGTAAGAGGCTATGGCTGCCATATGCTTGGTGATGCGTATGAGCTGATGGAAAAATATGTAAGCGCGGATTGGAATACAAAACGTGAAATTTTGGCCGCTTTTTTTAAATTTAAGACGGTTGATGAAAAAACACTTTCATTTCTTTGCTGTTTTGACGGTGTTGATGATGTGAGCAGGCTTCAGCTTATTTTAAACTTAGATATCAGAAAAGGCTTGACTTTTTTTGAACGTTTTTTCCATGAGGGCAGCGGACGAATAGAAACAGCCATCAGTGCCTGCCGGAGTATACCGGATGAATATCGGGAACCCTATTATGACCGGATGCTGGATATTATTTATGGTGATTTTAATGATGAACTTAAAAGGAAAGCGCTGTTTTTTATTGAAAGTATAAATAAATTTTCAGCCGGTGATTTGTTTGCATTTTTTGAGAATAAAAAGAATTCAGAAGAAATCAGAAAAACCTGTATGTATGTTATTGGAGCAGCTAAAGATAAAAAGGAATTTGTTGAAGCATTTGTTTCTATACTGCATACGATGGACAGTGAAAAAATCATGTTGGAAACGCTTGTTACGTTAAGGAACGTGAAAAGCGAAAAGATTGCACAGGCGTATCAGGCATTGATTCCCAAATATCAGAACAGTAATTCCTTTATGATTGTAAAAAATATGAAAAGTTATTTAAAGGCTATGGAGTGAATGTTAAAGGACGTAAAAATAATGAGCAGAATAAGAAGATTTTTCGGTATAATATTGTCATGGATTGTGGTGATGAGCGTTTATTTTATTCCCGCCTGTGCGGCAGAAGCAGAGAACGGAGAAGTCAGGGTATTTGATTTTGCCGGATTATTCAGCCAGGAAGAGAAAGAAGAACTGGAAGAGGAGGCTTTACGGCTGCGGGAGGAATTAAAGGCAGAATTCATCGTTTTAACGGTCGATGAAACCCGGGGGCATACGGCGCAGGAAATGGCGGACGAATACTATTTTTCCCACGGATACGAAAAAAGCTTTGATGAAGACGGTGCTGTTGTTTTGATTGATATGGATAACCGGGAAATTTATCTGGGGACTTATGGGATTATGATCCGGGTAATTACCGATCAGCGTCTGGAGAATATTTTAGATGCTGCCTATCCCTATGCTGTTCAGGAAAATTATGCCGGTGCTGCATTAACCATGCTGCAGGAATGTGAGGATTATGTACACAAGGGAATTGTAGCAGGGCAGTATAATTATGACCGTGAAACCGGAAGAATTCAGATGCATTATACGATTCGCTGGTATGAGGCTCTTGTGGCGGCGGCTGTCAGTGCAGCCATTGCCGGTTTTGCCTGCCAAGGTGTTGCCCGCAGTTATCGGATGAAATCGGGGAAGGAAAAAGAGAGTAAACTTGCCTATCAGGAAAACGCCCTGCTGCAATCGGCTTCTCCGGTCGATCAGCTCATGAATACCGCGGTGCATCATACGGTTATTCCGCGCCAGAATACCAGCGGGCGGAGTTCGGGCAGCAGTTCTTCAAGAAGGAGCACCACGCACAGCCACAGCGGACACAGGGCAGGCGGGGGCGGACGGAGGTTTTAAGGTTTTGGAAATGGGGTAGAAGACAATGCATAATTTAAAAAAAAGTAAACTTATTTCTACAAATCATTTGCCAGGTAAACTTCAGGACGATATTAGGAATTTAGTTGAAATTGCGTATACTCATGGTTCATTAAAAAGCAGTACGATTATACATTGGCTGAATGAAAAAGGGATTCCGGAAGCTTACACAAGTGCAGTAGATTATCTGCAAAAGCACAATGTTTTGATTATTGAAGATGATGATACGGGAACTTTTCCGACACAAGGCATCTTGGATTCAAACAAAATATTAATTCAGCAAAAGCCTTTAAGTATTGAAGGTATTTTAAAAAGAATTAAATATTCGGAAATTAATTTGGATACGGAATTCCAGAGGAAACGCAGTTTATGGGATGGGGCGACAAAAAGCCAATTTATAGAATCTTTAATGCTGCGAATTCCTATTCCCCCTTTGTATTTTGACGGAACGAATGATGAATCCTGGTTGATTATTGATGGATTACAGAGATTATCTACACTCAAAGAATTTGTTATAGATAAATCTTTTATCTTAGAAGGAATGGAATATTTTACAGATTATAATGGTTGTGGATATGATAAATTACCCAGAGCATATATTCGAAGAATTGAAGAAACACAGTTATCGCTTTATATTCTTTTGCCGGGAACACCATCGAATATTAAATACAGCATTTTTAAAAGAATCAACAAACCAGGGTTAAAGTTAGAAAATCAGGAAATACGTCATGCTTTATATCAGGGGAATGCAACGAAGCTTTTAGAGGAATTGGCAGAGATGGAAGCTTTCAAGATTGCAACGAATAATTCTATTTTACCGGATCGAATGTTGGATAGGGAATTTATTCTTCGCTATATTGCTTTTAAATATTTGGGAATTACACAGTTTAAGGAATGTGATGCATCCATAGAAGTTTTTTTGAATAAAACGATGGAATTTTTAAATGAATGTTCAAAAAGCAGATTAATACAAATAAAAAGAAATTTTGAAAACGCCATGGATTGTGCATATCAGATATTTGGCGACTATGCATTTCGCCGCATATCAGGCATTCCTCCTGCAAAGAAAAATCCAATTAATGTAGCTTTATTTGAAAGCTGGTCGGTGGCATTGTCAGAACTTAATGAACGAGAAAGAAAAAAATTAGTTGAAAATAGAAAAATAGTACTGGAAAAATTCGCAAGTATTTTGAAGAACCATACGTATAGTTCGGATATAAATACAGCAAAATATAATAGTGTAAAGCGAAGGTTAGAAACAATTGTTCAAATGATACAGGAGGTATTAAAGTTTTGATAAAACAAATCTATTTTAATAATTTTAAATGTTTTAATGACTGTCAGATTCCATTAAAAAAACTGAATATTCTGGCAGGTGAAAATGGGTGCGGCAAATCTACGGTTATTCAGTCATTGCTCTTACTTCGTCAGTCTTATGAAAAAGATATAAAGTTAAGACATATGATTATTTCAGGAGAATATATTAATCTGGGGAATTCCAGCGACATCATTAATGAATATACAGAAGAATCGAATATTCATATGAAACTTGAGAATACAAAGTCAGGTATTCTTACTATTGATATTCCCTATGAATCAAATAAAAATTATGTGGTTTCTGAAAGTAAATGCAGTGGAAGTGTGTCGGATTTTAATATTTTTTCTGAAAATTTTGAATATATAGCAGCAGATAGGATTATACCTCAAACGATTTATACATCAATTAATTACAATAAAAATCTGGGAATCCATGGAGAAAAAATATTTAGTTATTTAAGTTTATATGGAACGGAACCTGTTTTTCCTGCTCTTTGTAATCCAACGATATCGAATGGATTAATTTATCAAACGGATTTCTGGCTGAATCGATTGTTTAAGGGTTTTCATTTTAGCATTCAGGAGATTATAAAAGCAGATTCCATAAGCCTTAGATATCAGGAAAAAAGTGATTATAACAGCAGTAATGAATATCGACCGATTAATGTTGGATTTGGAATTACCTATATCCTTCCGGTTATTGTTGCACTTTTAAAAGCAACACCGGGGGATATGGTTATTGTAGAAAATCCAGAGTGTCATTTACATCCCAAGGCTCAGCGCCTTATCGGTGAACTGATGGCAATTGCTGCTAATGCAGGGATTCAGGTGATTGTTGAAACACATAGCGATCATATTCTTAACGGAGTGAGAATCAGCGTAAAAAATCAAGTCATATCATCAGAAGATACACAGGTTTTGTTTTTTGATCGTGAGGCGGCAGGAAAGGTATTTCATACAAATGTATATGCACCGAATATCTTATCTGATGGAAGTTTGGATTACTGGCCAGAAGGATTTTTTGATGAATGGGATAATGCATTGACAGAACTTTTATAGCTGGGAGGTATTGGATGGAATTTGTGATAAATGATTTGTCTTTGCAGGGTAAATCAAAAAATACTTATGAAGTAATAAATAATCTGCGCACTCTGGTAAATCTTCTTAAAGAATTAAAAAAGCGCAGGTTATTAAGAAAATTGATTACGGATAAGCAAATACGGGGATTAGAGTTGGCACCATCTTATTTTATAGAACAAGCTTTAAATGATGTACGATTAACCAATGAAGAGAGATTGTTTTTAAAAACTTTTTTTATTAATATGGAAGTAATCGGACAGAATGAAAATATTATTTTTGAATCTGAATATGGCTCATCATTTTTACTTGGACAATCTTATATTAGAAATGCGTTTGTTGTCAGTCTGGAAACTAAGTCTGTATTTTCTTCTCTTTTTTTAGAAGGAAGATTAAAAGCATTTGCAAAGGTTATGGATATTCGTTTAATGAATTTGTCCAGAAGAGAGCATGTAGCTAAACATGAAAAAAATTTAGGTGTTCGAGTATATGAAAATAATCCAAAGCATAAGGTAAATTATGGATGGGGAAGTCCAATGGATTTAGATGATGAAACTGCACAGCAGGTACTTGATACAGCAATTCCAGTCCCTAACAATGAAAATCATTTGATTAATTGTTATAACGGAAAGTATTATTCTTTTCGACGGCATCATCATAATTGCTTTCATGGATACATAGATGATACTATTCCAGAAAATTTTCGTGTTTTGCTGAAAAAAAAATAATATCTTAGGAATGGTAAAAATATTTGGATATTTTTTGAAAAAAGAACTTTAAAAGATTATCATAAGTAAACCAGCAGCTTTCTTTTGCACCCAATAGATGATTCTCCACAGGCAGAGCGAAGGAAGCTGTGCACCGGAAATAAGAAGCCAGATAAGGAACAGGATAAAGAAGATCATCAGGCAGATCATATCCAGGTTTTTTTTCCAGGAAAGATCTGTTGGAGCAAAGTAAGTGGTTGTTTCCGCTGCCAGTTTTCTGGGAGAAAAATCCAGACATTCATAAGAAAAAATATGGTTCCAGACCGAAGAAACGGCGGTTTTTATATCGTCCAGACAAATCGGAGAAGAACTGTAATAGGGGAGTACAGGAACCTGCAGCACATCTTCCAGCAAATCAAAATCGATGAATATATTTTCCTTTATCTCTGCCCGGCTGAAACTGATGCAGAATACTACGGGAAGCGCCTCTTCTTTAATGGACGGAAGTTTTAAAAGCCTGGACAAATGCTTCAGACCCTGTTCCAGACAATGTGCACTGCACAGGACAAGAAGAATATCGGCTCGTCCTGTATCAAGAAGCTGCGTCATTAACTTTTCCTGTCCTTTTTCAGGAAGATTGAGAAGCAGATATTCTTCATTACAATAACGGTAAGTTCCCCGGGCAACAGGAAAAAGCCGATGGATAACTGGCAGCTTTGCGCTTTGTGTCAGTCCATGGAAAAGCAGGTTTTT
>VSOC01000128.1 GCA_009774615.1 Lachnospiraceae bacterium | reverse complement strand
GTTTGTGCCTCTATAACAACAATTCCAAGCCCCTCCCATAACGACGGAAAGACAAATACATCCATTGCCTGATAGTAATCCTGTGTATTGCTTCTACTACCTAAAAAAATCACTTTTTCATAAACTTCTAACTGTTTACATTTTCTTTCAACAGCTTCTCTTCTATCACCATCTCCCACCAAAAGAAGTACTGCATTTTCTTTTTTCTTAACTATTTCAGCAAATACTTCCACTAAAAATTCATGATTTTTAACAGCGCTTAATCGTCCCACATGACCAACCACAAATTTATCTTCAATATTTAATTCTGCTCTTACCTGTTTTCGCTTATCCTGGTCAAAGTTAAATCTTGCAGCATCTATTGCATTAGGAATAACTCTGTAATTTTTCCTTTTAGCAATATTTTTCCCATATAACCATTCTCCCGCTTCTTCCGAACAAGCAAACATATAATCCGCCCGATATCGAATCGGGAACTGCATTACATTCTTTACAATCGCTGCTATACCTCGTCCATTCGATGTACTATGACTATGTGCGATAGCATAACATCCATACTTATGAGCAATACTAATGCACAAAGCAGCAACACTTCTTACATGAGAATGAAACACTTTATATTCTGGATGTAATGAAAAAAACCGATTCCACCATGTTAGAAATTCAAAATAATTTCTTCCATTAAATTGCGGTGATTCAAAAACTCTCCCGCCCAATTGAATAATTTCCTGATAATACCCACTCTTTTCATTCGGAAACGTGATAAAATCAAATTGTAATTTTTCTCTGTCAATCTTCCGATAAATTTCCATCACAAAAGATTGCGAACCTCCAAATTGCAATAGCCCTATGTAATGTAGAACTCTTGTCATAACTTTTACCTTTATCTCTCAATCTCTCTCATATATGCTTCAACTACAAGTTTTCGGTCAAACTGCACTTCTACTTTTTTCCTTCCAGCCAGTCCCATTTTCTTTCGTTCCTCGTTACTTAACTTCATAAATTTTTCAATTACTTCTATCAGCTTCTTGCTGTTTCTCTGCGGAATCATATATCCATTTACACCGTCATCAACAACTTCCCTGCATCCGCTTCTGTCTGTTGTAATGATTGGCCTGCCGCAGGCACATGCTTCTAAGAGCACATTGGATAATCCTTCTGGATAATAAGTAGGATGAATAACGCAATGAATATCTTTAAGAAACTCTGCCACATCACGAATCATTCCATGATAAATAATCGTTTTGTCCTTATCCCATTTATCTAATCTTCCCTTATATTCATCTTCACAAAAACCACATACATGGAACTCAATATTTGGATGTCTTTCCTTAATTACTTTTGCTGCTTCTAAATATTCATCAATCCCTTTTTCCTTCATAATTCGGGATATAAAAGCAAAGCGTACAATTTTATCATCCGGATATTCTTTAACAGAAAACCGTTCAAGATTAACACCCGATCCCGGAAGCAGCCCATGTTTTTCTACCGCAATATTATTCACTCTGAAAAACTCTCGATTTTCTGTATTCTGAAAGAAAACTTTTTGTACTTTCCTGAATGCTGCCTTATAAAGCAGTATTATCAATTTTTGACTTAGTCCCGAATTTTCTACTGCCGTTCCCAAGCCAGTAATATTCGCTATAAACGGAATATTTTTTTCTGCTGCTGCCATTGCACCATAAATATTAGGTTTAATGGTATAACCTAGAATGATATCTGGTTTTACCTGTGCAATAAGTTTTCGGTAAGTCAAATAAAGCTTTATTTCATTTACCGGATTCATCCCATGACGTTCCATCTCCAGTTCATAGTAATGACATCCTAACTTCTTTAAATCTTCTATTCTTTCCCCATATGGAGAAGATACAGACACATCGTACCCATCACAAAGAAGACTCTCTACTAATTCCAAACGAAAGTTATAGATTACAACATCATGATTGACAAGAAAAAGAACTTTCCTTTTGATTGCTGTATCCTTTACATCATAATCCCTTTGAACGCTTTTTTCTTCTGTACGTAGAATAGATTCTTTTAAAGATATCTTCTGATAATCGATTCCTTCATATTGTGAAATACATTGCGCATAACAGTTATTTCCAAATGCCTTATTAACCAGTTTTCCTATCTTTCCCGGAAGTTTAGCACCAAATAAAATAGCAGGATTCAATAAAAATACCCTCCTGCTTCTTTTACCATGTACTCTACATATTTCTTTAATCATTTCACTTGTTTTTGTCCACTCGTCGTTTTGCGGGACAAGTACAACTGCATTTTCTTTTATTTCTTTTATCAGCATTACCTGACATAAGAATTCACAAAGATTTTCAATATAAAGCATTGAGCGCTGATTATCTACATCCGGATATATCGGCAAGTTCCTGGCTATTTTCGATAATACAGGATAATTTCCTTTACTTCCCCTTCCATAAATCATCGGTGGTCTTAGAACAATCACTTTAAATACATCATTTGCCAGTAACCGTAACGCAAAATCTGCCTGAAGCTTTGAATCACCATAAAAATTTTCCGGAATCGGAACGGTATTTCTGTCAATAATTTTTTGCTTTCCATATGGTGCAGAATCTCCATATACAATCATGGATGACATAAAAATAAATTCTTTTACGCCTTCTGCCTTTGCTTTTTTAGCAACTTCAATCGCAAGTTTTGTATTTACAGCATAATATTTTTCTTTTTCCTTATCATCTGCTTTCCCGACATCTGCATGTGCTATCCCCGCTACATGGAAAATAATATCATAAACCGAGAAATCATAACTTTTCCAACGGTTATTCATCATATCAATGGATTCAATGGTAAAATTAGATCCATAATATTTTGCTGCATAAGTACAAAATTCTTCTCCAATATAAGAACCTGTACCGGTAATAAGAATTTTTTTATGAGCAAGCCTGTCCACTTCTACCGGCTCACAAAAACCAATATGACCAATAAGTTCTTCCTCAGACCTTCCATTAGTATAACAGCATTCAGACCTATTTAATTTTCCTGTTCCGCCTTCGATAACCGTATTATCATAGGCAACTTTACTTATCGTTCTCCAAAAACATCGAGCATCAAAGAATAAGCTTTCTTTTTCTACATACTCCCCATCAAGCCTTGCCTTTACAGGAATTTCAATTTCATCCCGTCCGTTAATCTGCGCCCATCCCGTCAGCCCAGGTTTAACATTATTTGCACCATATTTATCTCTCTCTGCAATAAGCAAATCCTGGTTCCACAAACCTGGCCTTGGCCCGATAATACTCATATTGCCGATAAAAATATCCCATATCTGCGGAAGTTCATCTAATGAATGTTTTCTTAAAAATCTTCCTACTCTGGTTATGTACTGTTCGGGATTATCCAGCATGTGTGTTGGAACATCATGAGGAGTAGACATTTTCATACTTCTGAATTTATGAAGTTTAAAAAACTTTTTATTCTGTCCTACCCGTTTCTGTACAAAAATTGCCGGACCTGGATCTTCAATCTTTATCGCAAGTACAATTATCCCCATAACAGGTGCAAGAATAACAAGTCCTATAAAAGAAAGGAGAATATCGATTATTCTTTTTATCGTTTTATCATAGAAACCAGATAAACCTTCTGATTTTCCAATAACCTCAAGATGCCCTTTCACACCATCTGCATTTTCTTTATCGCAATCATTTTCCACAAAAATAACTTTTTTGCCCTCAAACGGATTTTTCTGCTTGACCTCATTTTCGTAAATAGAATCGGCTTTCTTCTTTCGGGCAATAACATTCATAATTACAAATGTGGTTCCCAGTATAATTGCAGAAGTTTTTACTATAGCTTTTATACATTTCTTCTTTTTGGACATCTTCTAACTCTCCCTGCACATCTTAATAAGGATAATTTTAAACATACTATTTCAGAAATTATTTACCTGCATTTATCCAAATTTATCGATTAAACCAACCTTTTTACCTGATACGTCGGCACAATCTTCTTCACTTCCCCCCGTATCGCCTCCGAATCCAGATTCGCCACCTTATAAAGCCTGTCCAACTGCACACAAAACTCTTCCATATCAAACGCAATCGGCTTCCCGATATGAATCAATTTATTCGGCGTATCCTGCAGCCCCTCTTCATCCATCAAAAGTTCTTCATACAGCTTCTCCCCCGGTCTTAACCCGGTAAAGGTAATCGGGATATCTTCGTCAGGTTCATACCCCGAAAGCCGTATCAGATTCTTCGCCAAATCCAATATCTTCACCGGCTCTCCCATATCCAGAACAAAGATCTCCCCGCCCTTTGCATAAGCCCCGGCCTGCAGTACTAAAGACACCGCCTCCGGTATCGTCATAAAATACCGGATAATCTCCGGATGCGTCACCGTCACCGGCCCGCCCTGCTCAATCTGCTTCTTAAACAACGGAATTACCGATCCATTACTCCCCAAAACATTTCCAAACCTTACCGCCACAAAGTCCGTCTTCGATTTGGCATTCATCATCTGAACCACCATCTCGCACATCCGCTTTGATGCTCCCATAATGTTTGTCGGGTTCACCGCCTTATCCGTCGAAATCAAAACAAACCGTTTCGTCCCGTACTTATCCGCCGCTTTCGCCGTCTTATATGTACCGAAGACATTATTTTTTATCGCTTCATTTGGGCTGTCCTCCATCAGTGGTACATGCTTGTGCGCCGCCGCATGGTATACAATCTCCGGCCGATATTTCTCAAACACGGACTCCACCCGATGCGTATTCCTTACCGATCCAATCAGCACTACAAGATTTAATCCCGGGAATTTTTCCTTTAACTCCTGCTGAAGGTCATAGGCATTATTCTCATACACATCAAAGACAATGAGCTGCTTGGGCTGATGTCCGGCGATCTGCCGGCAGAGTTCACTCCCTATCGATCCTCCGCCCCCAGTGACCAGCACGACTTTCCCACGGACATAATCAAGAATCTCATCCATATTCACCCGCACCGGTTCCCGCCCCAGAAGGTCTTCAATTTCCACCTCCCGCAGCTTCCCCACGCTGACTTCCCCGTTAAGAAGTTGATAAATTCCCGGCAGAATCTTCACCCTGCACCCGGTTTCCCGGCTAATCTCAATAATCTCTTTTCTGTCCTTCGCCGGTGCCGACGGCATGGCGATATAAATCTCATCTACCTTATATTTTTCCACCAATCTCGGAATATCTTCCCTCTTCCCGGCAATGGGTACTCCGTTTAAAATCTTCCCCACCTTATTCTTATCATCATCCACAAAACAGACCACATACCCTTCTGCATACGGACTGGTCTGCATTTCCTTTAATATCACGGCCCCGCTCGTCCCGGCTCCCGCAATCAGTACCCGCCTTCCGTCTTTTAACTGTTTCCCCGGCAGATGAATCGTGGTCAATATCCGATAAGACAGCCGTACCAGTCCTTCTTCTGCGCTCAATGCCATGAACGACAGCACAAAATAGCTTCTGGGAACTTTCATTTCCAGCATCAGCATCCCGGCCATCTGAATCAGCGACGCCAGCCCGCAGGCACCCACGATGTGCCCGGCTTCCCTTATTCCCGCCACACTCCACATCGTGGCATACATCCGCAGAAGGAAAAAGACAAGGATGGTCGCCGCCACATAAAACGGCAGATAAGTAAATACCGCCCGGGCATATTCGGCGGGAATTCTTCCAATATTCATATCAAACCGGATAAACAGTCCTAAAAAAGAAGCCAAGCAGACCATACCGATATCCACCGCCATCAGTACAATCATCCTGACCCGCTTATTTCCCGGCAGATATCGTTCCAATCGACTCCTGCTCATCTTACGCCATCTCCTTTACCGGAACAAAGGCATTGTCTGCCCAATCAATCCGGTTTTCATCTTCCTGAAGCAAAATTCCCAGCACCAGTACCTGCTCTTCACCCCATAATTTATGACGAACCATCGCATACCGCTTTTTAAACTGGAACCGTTCGATCTGCCCCTGACAACCCTTTAACGGCTCCGACAATCTGCTGATCTTTCCTTCTTCATCCTTCTGCACATAGGAAAGCTTTACCCGGTGCTCCCTCCCGGACAATTCTTCCAGAAACCGTGCATCCTCCTGCATTAACGGCAAAAAATTCCATCGTCTGCCCCATAACATACCCTCTGCCCCTGCCGCCGCTTGTTCTGCTTTCTGCCTGCGGCTTTCCTCTACATTGCAGGAGGGCATACAGCTATCCTGCAAGATTTCCTTGGTATTGCCAGATGGCATACAGCTATCCTTCAAACTCAACCCACGGCTTTCGCAGGTAAGAAAAACACATCCGGGAAACAGCGGCTCGACATGCACAATGCTTTTTTGCTGCTTTCTCCAGATGCGTTCCTGATAAATAACAAAACATTCTTTATACATATGCCCCGGAACTGTCCGCCGGATTTCCTGCACCAGTTCCTCTTCCCTTCCGGCCCATGTCTTTAATAAATACCACTGCACAAGCGTTTCCTCCTCTCTGGTCACTCATTCTCCCCATTTTCTTTCTTCCTCACACTCTCCACCGAAACTTCCATTTCTATCATTCTGCCCAGAAACTTTATGCCAATGTTCATTACACGGTCATGCAGACAAAGCACGGTTCCCGACATCCCGCAAAAGGCACCATCGGCTACCTGCACAACATCTCCAACCGAATATTCCGGACAATGTCCTTTCTTTTTCGTCCCTTCCAGGTTCATTCTTTCATATTTTTCCGGAATATTTACCGGCGCTTCCACCTTTCCATACCGGATTTCACGGCAGATATCTTCTTTAAGAATAATCCCTAAAAGCACTTCTTTTTCTTTTCCAAGAAGATGCAGCCGGACAATCGCATACCGTTTTCCAAACCGACAGCGCACGATCCGGGATACACAGGAACTTAACGGGCCCGATACCTGAATAATCTTTCCTTCCCCATCCGTTTCCAGATAAGAAAGCCCTATCACATGCTGTTCATTCATCATCTTCTGCAAAAATGCCGCTTCCTCCGGGTCAAGGGACAGGAAAAAATACTCCTCATCCGCCATCATTTTTGCCATTGCCGGAAGCTTTTTTAAGCAAAAAAATAAAGCCTCTGCTTCCTCTGATGTGATAAATACATACCCGGGAAAGGCTCTTTTTATATGAACAAACGTCTGCTGCTGCCTGCGCCAGAGCTGTTCGTGATAAATAACAAAACACTCCCCATAAAGTTTCCTGGGAACCATCCTGCGAACCATCTCTACCAGCTTCTCTTCTCCGCCGGTTTTTGTCTGCAGCACATACCACAGCATCCTTTTTCCTCCCTGTTTTTCAGATAATTCCTGTTCTATCATAATCTATAGCAATTCTAAAAAAGGGCAGGCTTCGCCACATCCGGAAAATTTTGTAAAAAAACAGTTTTACTTTTTCCCGGACACTCTATGCCATGCAAAGCCCTACAGCCCCTTATAACCCCTTTCCAGGGAATGCAGCCTCAAGACTCACCCTTCCCTTTCCCGGTTTTGTAATAACTTGCCAAACAGAAAACAACGATTAAAAATAAATCACTCAGTGTAACATAATGTAGAATTGTGTTACACTCGAAAAGAATAAAAATTATTGTATTTATGGGATTTTACAAAGAAAATAGAAATAAAATCAAAGAAATGACTAAATATACATTACATTCTTCTAACCACGTCCACTGGCAAAATTTGCCGTTTTGGAACAGACAGACCAAAAAAAGAAATTATTAAGGAAATTTCTGCTGTTTTTCCAGAAATTCTTCATTTTTTCTTTAGAAAACAGCTTGCAAGATGTATAGAATAATGCTATCATAACAGGGAACTTTGAGTGTAACACAATTCTACATTATGTTACACTCAAAATTATTTTTATGCATAAAATAATCATTTTTATGCATTTTTATTCACAAATCACCCAACAAAAATTTTACTTGCACACGCAAACTCTCTCCTGATGATACAACTGACTTCACAGAAAGAAACGATGTAGCAAATTATTTACCATTTTACACTATGTTATGTTTTGAGGGAATTATTCTTTATTTTGCTACTGTCAATTTTATCTTTTATATTATCTGAAAATTCTATCTTTAATAGAATATCTTTCGTTTTCTCGTAAACAAGCTGATCATACTTCTCAAAGCCAATTTTCTTTTTCATAATCAAAAAAATCGAACATGGTACAGAACAAAAATCCGTAATTTTTCTGTTCATTACAGTAACTGGAACCGGTAATCTTTGATTCCTTTTATCTAATCCCATAATCGTCTGTGAATTTCCAATTCCCATAGAAAAGCGATTTTTTAATGTTTCCAGATCTTTTTTTCCTATCTTGTACATTTTCGCCGAATACAAATCAAGTGCTTGTGGAAGTACTTCAATCTTAGAAGATGTCGTCTTCATATTTTCAGTAGGAACAATATCTTTCATTGTAATATCACCACTTAAACATTTTGTATAAAACAAATCTGCCCCTTTAGGATATTTTACTCCAGCCAAATGCTGAAAATGACTTGATTCCACCATAAATTCAAATATTTCATAAGGCAATGTTTTAGATCTTGAATACACAACGAGTATGTCACAATCATTATATCGGTTATAAATATTCGCTGCACATTGCAAATTTTTTTTCATTAATCTTTCAGGTAAAATTTTAACCTCTTGTATTCTTCTTCCCATTTTTCTTCCTAAGATCAAGTAAAAAAGGGCTGCCATAGACAACCCTTTCTACAATTCAAAATAATATGCAGTTTTATCGTCGTCCGCCGACTAGCTCATAACAAGCAAGATTTATTTGGCTACCTTCTCAGGTAGGTTCCAGCCCCTACGTCTGTATGATTGCAATGATTTTTTTACATTAGCTGCATAATCTAATGGTGAACGCTCCTTATTCACATAACAAGGATAACATTATCCTTGGGCACTGAACCTTTGTTCAACTTTATTATATGCAATAACTTCTAAAAAGTCAATGAAAAAAATCTCCAAAAACAAAAGAAAAAAATGAAATAAATGATGTTTCTTCGCCATAAAGATTAATTCATGCTACATCAATAGCCTCTCCAAAGCAACAAGCACCCCATCCTCCTCATTCGACGGACACACCTGTTTTGCCGCCTGTTTTACATTCTCCGGAGCATTCGCCATCGCATAGCTGTGACCGCAGTACTTCAGCATTTCGATATCATTGCCGCCGTCGCCAAAGGCTGCACACTGTTCCGGGGAAATACCCCAGCGCTTGACCAGCCGCTTAAGTCCAGACGCCTTATGGCATCCCGGCACAATTAAATCTATGGAGCCGTGACCGCTCGTCGTCGCTTCAAGCTTCCCTTCAAGCCTTTGACCAAACATCGCATAGTAATCATAGGTTTTCTCTTCCGGCACGGTTGGGGCAAATTTTAATATCTGATCCTTTACCGCCTTAAAATCATCCACCCACTGCAGGCGGTGGTAATAAACCCCGGTAAGTTCAAAAAATTCCTGGCTTACCGTCCCGCGCTCACAGTATGCGCTCTCAAGCCCGCATAAAACATTGGATATTTCCGGGTATTCCCTGCATAAATCAATGACAAAATCAACGGTTTCCTTTGGCATTTCTGCGGTAAAAACAAGTTCTGTCCG
>VSOC01000127.1 GCA_009774615.1 Lachnospiraceae bacterium | reverse complement strand
AATTAAAGGAACATCTATTGAAGTCAGTGAGAAAGTTTATCGTGAATATATGCGTTACGAGCGCAAAGAAAGATATTTTACAGAGGATTTAAAAAGAGAAAGGATTATGTTTAATCCAAAAACTCAGGAAAAAAGAGTGATTCCCAGCCGAGAGGATTCTTATGAACGGCTGTTGAATAAGAATGAGCAATTTACAGCGCCAGATAAATCACCAGAGGAACAGATTCTTCATACTCTTCTACTGGAACAATTAGAGAACGCGTTACATAACCTGACAACGGATGAACTTGCGTTGATCTATGCATTGTTTTATCAGGAGCAGACAGAAACACAGTTTGGAGAGCGGTTAAATATTTCCCAGGCGGCGGTCAATAAGCGGAAATTAAAGATACTCCGTAAGTTAAAGAAGCTTTTGGAAAAGTTTATATAAAATTTCTGTAAAAATGGTTATAATTTATCTCCCTTAACGGCAAAGAAGATGAGAGGGTTTGTTTTCTTTTCTGTACATTGACAAATAACAGGAAAAATTTCTGTTTATGATGAATAGGTATTCAAGTTTCTTTCGCTGTGCAGGGCTGTGTAAACAGCAAGCGCCTCAGGCACAGACGCGACGACTGCCTGCGGACAGATCGAAATGATGGTGATATTGTTCTGGTTTGTCCGTCAACAAGATAACATCAAAGGCACGAGCGGTAATCTGAAGGGTCTGTAACCGGCATTGGTAACGCCGGAACCGCCATGAGCTGCCAGCGAAGAGAGAGCCAGATAATTCCCGTACCGCAGGGTTAAAGGGGGATGCTGAAGGTATGGCCTGGGCAGGTTAGTCGCTGCCGTCACCTTCCGACAGTATCTTGGTGCTTACTTACCATAAGCGGCTTGAATATTTTAAATGAATTGTCATATACTTTTAACTTTATGACACGATGTCGCAAAGTTTTTATGTCTTATCTCTTGCATTAGGCGAATATAGGACAAGCAAGAAAAAATATAGTAGTACATAGGATGTTGGAGAGGTAAGTGTGTATAGTGAAAGTCGAAGAAATGAGAAATGTAGATGTGACTAAAGTTGATATACAAGATTTGGTCGATATAAAGGAGGTTAGGGTCAATCGGAGCTTATCGAAAAAAAATCAGATGATTGATTATGTGAGGCAAATTAAAAATCCGTATTGTTACAAATATGGCGATTATGTGGTAAAAATAAGTTTTGAAGATACGGCAGTTACATTAACGGAACGTCTGAAAGAGTTAATGTTGAAAACGGCTAATATACAGTAAATTTGAATTGAAACTTTATGGACAAATGGAGGACGATGTGGTAAAATAAGGTCAGGGCTAAATCCATGTGTGGAAACCTGATTTTATAGTGATTCAATAGGATAAAATCAGGAGGATATATTATGGGTAAAAATAAATTAAACAAATCTTATAGGGCTGCTGTATATCTCCGTTTGTCTAAAGAGGATGAAGATTTATCGATTAAAACAGACAAATTGGAGAGTAATAGTATTGCCAATCAAAAGGCATTAATACTCCATGAGTTGCAATCTATGCCGGATGTTACCCTTTTTGATATTTATATTGATGATGGTTTTACGGGATTGAATTTTGAGCGCCCGCAGTTTCGTCGTATGTGCAGCGATATTTATGATGGAAAAGTCAATATGGTTATTGTAAAAGATCTGTCCAGACTTGGAAGGGATTATATTGAATCAGGCCGTTATGTGAAAAAGATATTTCCTTCATTAAATGTTAGGTTTGTTTCCATACTGGATCATTTTGACAGTCTGACGGCGTCGCAAAGTGATATTAACTTGTTAATTCCGGTAAAAAATTTTGTTAATGACAACTACAGCCGAGATATTTCCGGCAAAGTTCGCAGTCATCAGGAAGTGATGCGGGAGAACGGTCTTTATGTTGGGGCGTATGTGGCATATGGCTACAAGAAGATGGAAACAGATAAAAATCGAATTGTGCCGGACGAGTACTCCGCAGATATAGTGAGGCGGATTTTTTCCTGGAAATTAAAAGGGATGAGCGCTGCGGCCATTGCAGACAAACTGAATCGATTAGGGGTAATTGCCCCATCGGAATACAAGCGCCTTATGGGAATTAATTATAAAAGTGGATTTCAAAAGAAATCAAGAGCGCAATGGTCCGCAGCGTCAGTTATCCGCATTTTAAAAAACAGAATTTATATTGGTGTGCTTGAACAGGGAAAGCGGGTAAAAATAAATTATAAGCTGGATAAAACAGTAAGCAGACCAAAAGAGGAATGGGCAGTTATTGAAAACAACCATGAAGCGATTGTCAGTAAAACAGATTTTGAAAATGTTGCCAGGCTTATGCGTCTGGATACGCGGATTGCACCAAAGCAGGAAAAGTTATATTTGTTTTCTGGACTACTTTTTTGTGGCGCGTGTGGAAGAATCATGGTGCGCAGGACGGTCAAACGCTCAAAGGATCAGGGGATTTATTATATTTGCTCTACCTATAATAAAGGCCAAGGGTGCAGCCGCCACAGCATAGAAGAAAGGATGATTGAGGAAATTGTGCTGGATGCGGTAAAACGGCATATCGCGCAGGTTGAAGAAATGGATCAGATGTTTGCTATGTTAAGTTCTATGGAAGTAAATTATGGAGATGTGTTGGCCAATGATAAAGAAATACAGGCAAAATATAACGAGTTGGAAAAATGCCGGAGGATGCAGCTTGCGCTTCGTAAAGATTTGCTGGCTGGTATAATATCGGAAGAAGAGCAAATTCAATTCGGAAAGATATATGCTGAGCGCGAAGATGCGATAAAGAAAAGTATTGCGGCGTTGCGGGAAGAAATGGAGTTGATATTTGACAAGGGATTAATGGTCAATCAATGGATAAAGAATTTAGCAGATAGTCAAAATATCAGTAAACTAAATCGGGATATTGTCCTTAATTTGATCGAAAAAATTATTGTATATGAAGATTCACGGTTGGAAATTATCTTTAAATATGAAGATAAGTATAAGGCTGTTTGCCAAATCGTCCAAAATTTCATCAAAGAGTTTGGAGAGGAGGCGGATAGCATTGGCTAGGACTGCAAATCGGTATTTAAATTCATCCATGCAAAATATATCTGTGGAAAAAATAGATAAAGCGGGTAATTATCTGCGCTTGTCAACAGATAGTGATTATACAGGAAGTGATTCTTTAGAAAATCAAAGGAAATTGGCAAAAGAATTTGCAAATAATATTTCCGATGTGGTGATAATAAAAGAATACGTTGATGATGGAAAAACGGGAACAAATTTTGAACGTCCAGCATTTGCGCGAATGATAGAGGATTTGAAGCAAGGGATTATTAATTGTGTGATAGTGAAGGATTTATCGCGTTTTGGGAGGGAATATATTGAGGCTGGGAATTATATCGAAAAGGTATTTCCCTTTTTAGGCGTGCGCTTTATTTCGATTGTGGACAGGTATGATAGTAAGGATTCTGGCAGCGATAGGGAATTGCTGTTATTGTCATTGAAAAATTTAATGCATGAGATGTATGCAAAGGATATTTCTAAAAAAATAGGAAGCACTTTTCAGATGAAATGGGAAAAAAAGAAATTTTACCGTGCGACGAAGGTGCCCTATGGATACCAGATGGATGATAAAAACGAAAATTACTGTATAGATGAGGCGGCTGCGTCGATTGTAAGGGAAATATTTTTGCAGTACAGCCAAAGAGCTTCCTGTTATGCGATTCGTTCGTGGTTATATGAACATCGGATAGTAAACCCGACGCAGTACAGTCAGACGGGGAGTATTGTCCAGCGGGATGAGGATGTACTGAAAATCTGGCATTTATCGACGATCCAGCGAATGTTGGAAAATTCCGTTTATATCGGAAATGTACGGATGCATAAAACAAGTCAAAGTTTGTTTGAAGGAAAAAAATCATCGGCAGTTCCAGAAGATGAACAGGTTTTGCTTATTGGCAACCATCCGCCGATTATTGATGAAGAATTATTTCATTTAGTTCAGAGAAAGCGTCAGCAGGCAAAAGAGAAAATTATCGAAAACAGAATGAATTCGGACATCGTAAACGCGGAGGATCTGTCCGTTGAAAATATTGTTGAGGGAAAAATCTTCTGTGGGGATTGTAAAGTAAGCATGTATCGGAATAACGCATGTCGTTTTGTTCAGAGAAAAAAAGAACGATATAAAGTATTTAATTGCAGAAGACATTTTTATTATAAATCAGAATGTGATTTCAGAGGAATTGAAGAAACGGTTTTGTATGAAATTATTTTAATAACGATACATAAACAGATTGCTTTGATTAAAGGTTATAAGGGGCAGATGGAGAAAAGTCTTCAACAGATTTTTGACCATAAAATGCAGGAGATAGAACAGGAGAAAGATAAGCTGCAGAATCAGAAAATTCTTCTGATACAAGAATATATGCAGGTATACGGCGAGTATACAGAAAGAAAAGTATCAAAAGAACAATTTCAGGATTTTCGAAAGGATTATCGGGAGAAAGCAGACGTGTTAGATAAGCAGCTTGAAAGACAGAAAGAGAAAGAAAAACAAGGGAAAAAATGTTTGGCGGAGTTAAGAAAGACGGCGATGCGTTTGTTGAAATTTGACCATGAGAAAAAACTTACACGGGATATGGTAGAAAGCTGTATAGAAAGAATTGATGTTTTTTCTAATAACCGTCTGCATATTAAATTAAACTATCAGGATTGTTTTCGGATGTTGGATGACTGGATGAAAGGGGGCAAAGAAAAGGGATGATTCTTGCTTTGTATTTGCGGTTGTCCAAGGAAGATAAGAATGTGGTGGATGAAAGTAACAGCATTACCAATCAGAGGCATGTTTTGCATAAATATGTAGAGGACAGACCGGAATTTGGCGGCTATGAACTGCGGGAATATGTGGATGACGGTTACAGCGGTAAAAATTTTGACCGGCCGGGGGTTAAACGACTGCTGCAGGAAGTAAAGGAAGGAAAAATTTATGGAATAATCGTAAAGGACTTTTCGCGCTTTGGCAGAAACTATATGGAAGTTGGGGAGTATATCGAAAAAATATTTCCGCTTTTAGCAATCCGATTTATTTCTGTGAATAATCAATTTGACAGTGCTGATTATTCTCAAATTGTGCCGGATATGGATGTTGCATTTGAAAATTTGATGTATGATTATTTTAGTGAAGAAAATTCGATAAAGATAAAGAATGATTTACTGAAGAAACGTATGCGGGGAAATTTCATGGCGACGTTTGCACCTTTTGGCTATCGGAAATCTCCAAAGAATCATAATCAACTGATTATCGATGAAGAAGCTGCACAGGTTGTTCGACAGATTTTTGAAAAATATGCAGAATGTGGAGTGAAAGCAGAAGTGGCAAGATATTTGAATCGTAATAAGATACCTACTCCACAAGAGTACGCCATGAAAAAGGGAATAGCAAAGCATTGGAAATATGAGAATGAAAAAAAGTTTTGGAATAGTACGATTGTAGGGAGAATATTAAGAAATCCATCGTATATTGGGAACACGGTGTTTCATAAAAAAGAAGCAGCAGAAGTGGGTTCTCAAAAGCAAAGAGGGTTTCCGAAAGAAGAATGGAAAGTTTGTGAGAATACACATGAGGGGATTGTTTCAAAAGAATTATTTGAATTCGTAAATCGTACAGAAGTTAAGGCAAGAAAGACGAAAATGATTAGTGAGGGGCGATTAAAGAAACTTTCTTCGGAATCTTTGCTTGTGGGGATAATTAAGTGCGGTGGATGCCGGCACTGTTTAACAAATCGCACGGAGAGAAAAAATGTGTATTATTGCAGGCATTATTACGAATTAAAACCGATTGGCTGCTATTCGCATAACCTTAGAGAAGCGGATGTGCTTAGGATAATTAAATCTGAGCTTTGCAGAGAGGCAGCTTTGGCAGCAGAGATAAAGAAGTTAATGGAAATCCAAGAGGAGGTAAAAAAAGAAGAACGTAATCGGCAGAACAGAGAAAAAATGGCTCTTCAGGATAAGATGCAGAAAAGTAGGGATAAAAATTTTTCTTTATATGAAAGATACCGGGCAGGTGATATAAGCCAGGAGGAATTTTTTGAGTTACGGCAGCAAAATCAGGAGTGGTTAGAAATTTACCAACAGCAAATGAATAAACTTGAAAAAATATCTGAACAGGAGGGTTTCGAAAATTTGGGTGTTTTTGCATTGCTGGAGGGGAAAGAGCAGGAACTGGAGCTGACAAGGGAGATGATAAGGCAGCTTGTGTCAGAAATCTATATCTATGATGATAACCGGCTGGAAATTATTTTTAAATTTGAGGATGAGTTGAAAAAGGCCATGGAAATGGCAGGATTTGACACAGATCGAAAAAAATAGTAAAAAAATCATATCATTAACTTGACACAAGCCGGGATTTCTGCTTTTCAGGAATTGGAGAAGCTGGAGGAGGAGAGAAGGGAAAGTGAAGAGCATAATGAGAAGCATGAAAAAGGAGATTTTGCAAATCAAAGGAAAAGCGATGACAAGAATTTAATTGCTCAGCCAAAAGGAACCGCCAGCAATGAGATGTGTACCTTTTTGATTTTAAATATTTCTTCTTTGCAGTTGATTCCGGTAAATATTATTGCCTATCGCAGCCAGTATGGAAGCAGCAATCCGGCGGCGATTGTGGGGCCGGCGATTGCGGCGACTTTTGCCAGTACGCTGGCGGCGGTGGTGTTTTGTAAGGCGGCGGATAAGTAAACTTGCAAAAATATATTGATACGGTGTAAATTATGTGACATTATTTTTACACGATGTCAGAATAAGACCAAGAGAGAAACAAAATAATAAAGAAAAGAGAAAATACACACAAGATTGAGAAAATATCTCAAATATATATTGACTAAACGAATTTAAAGAGTATAATATATGAGTATATAAAGAAATATTCACAGAAAGTTGAGGGGTGTTTATGCTAATACAATTTAATTTTGAAAATTTTCGTTCCTTTAGAGATGAAGTAAACCTGGACTTATCTGCAACGAAAATGACTGAATTTTCGGGTAGGGTTGCTGCAGTTGGTGGAGAAAAAATTCTTTCTGTAGCAGCAATTTATGGAGCTAATGCCAGCGGAAAGTCCAATATTTACCATGCATTTGAATATATGTCAGAGTATGTTATTAATTCCTTTCGTTATGGTGATGAAGGGGAAACTTTTGCCCAGTATCGTCCAACCCCTTTTCTATTTGATTCAACATCAGAAAATGCTGAATCCAGTTTTGAAGTATATTTTACCATGCCAGAAGATAAAACAGAAAAAACATATAACTATGGATTTTGTGTCGGAAAAGAAGGGATTACGGAAGAATGGTTGAATACAAAGGCTAAATCGGCCCGGAAGTTTAGTCAGGTATTTTATCGTTCGGAGGATGAATTGGATTTATCAGGATTACCTAAAAATAGCCGAAATAATATAGAAATTTCATTGGAAAGGCAAGTTTTGGTTGTGTCTTTGGGGGCAAAATTGAAAATTGCTAAGTGTAAGGGAATTCGAGATTGGTTTTATGCAAATGAATTTGCTGATTTTGGTGATGCTGTAAGCAATTTCTTTTTATCACGCAGATTGCCGAAAGGATTTGTAAAGGATAAAGATGTGCAGAAAAAGGTCGTAGAGTATTTTGCTTCTTTTGATGAGCATATTCAGGATTTTGATATAGAGAAAGCACAATATGAAGGTGATACAAAGGATGAAATTTATAAAATTAACGCATTGCATAAAAAAATAGATTCTAAGGAAATGGCACAAATTCCATTGGGCGAGGAATCTGCGGGAACATTAAAGATGTTTGCACTTTATCCTGAACTTCAGGAAGTGTTAAGTAAAGGCAGTGTATTTTTTATTGATGAATTAAATGCAAGATTACATCCGCTTTTGGTAAGAAATTTTGTTTTAACTTTTTTGAACCCTGAGATCAATATAAATCATGCTCAATTAATTTTTACAACGCATGATACATGGCAGTTGTCAAATCAATTATTGCGGCGTGATGAAATCTGGTTTACGGAAAAAAATAAGGAAGGTTTATCGTCCTTGTATTCTCTTGCGGATTTTTTAGATGAAGATGGGGTAAAAATCCGTAAGGATGAAAATTATGAAAAAAATTATTTAGTAGGAAAGTATGGCGCTATTCCAGTGTTAAAGAGCATAGATATTTTGGGAGTAAAGTAAAAATGTCAAGAGGAAATCGTGATGGGAAACGGAAATCAAGGGAGCAGAGAGCAAAATATAAAGTCCCAGAACTGGGTTATTATTTAATTGTGACAGATACTGAAGCTACAGAGAGATGTTTTTTTACAGGTTTACATGATAGTCTTCATGAAAAGATAAAAGATAGATTGATTATTCGTGTAGTGGAAACAAAGACAAGGGATATGATTGATAAGTGTTTAGAATTTATAGCATATGAGGCACAATATCGAATGCCATGGATTGTTTTTGACCGTGATCAAGTTAAAGATTTCGATAAAATTATTGATGAAGCAAAAGAAAAAGGAATTGATATAGGATGGTCAAATCCCTGTTTTGAAATTTGGATGTATGCGTATTTTGGGATTATGCCTGTAATTTATGAGTCATGGACATGTTGCACAGAATTTGGAATGATGTATGTGAGAAAAACAGGTCGAAAGTATAATAAAGCTGATAATAAAATGTATGATAGACTCTGTAGAAATGGTAATGAACAAGAAGCAATCAGGATAGCTGAACAGAAATTCCAGCAATGCTTTAGAGAGGGAAAGAAAAAGCCATCGGAAATGTGTCCGTGTACTACAGTGTATGAATTAGTAAGGGAAATTAGACAAAAGAAGTAGAGAATGAGGCGTAAAGTGAAAAGAAAGTCAACTAAATTGTTAATTAGAAAAGATGAAATGATATTAATAAAAAATAGTGAAATAGTAAAAGATGTAAAATTATATGGAAATTTATATCAAGTAATGGAGTTTTTAATGAAGAAACATTAAAATATGCGTATTATAATATGTATGTTGCAACACATTTAAAAGATTTCAAAAAACATTTGTTAGATAAAGATATAACTATATTGGGTGTTAATGGAAGCAATATTTGCTTTACAATTAGTAATTGGTGCTATACAAGCCCATTGAAATTTTATGTTTCATGTAAATTTTTTATGAAAGAGATAGGAGCTAAATGCTTAACAAATATTAATTTTACATTTGGAAGAAAAGATTTAAACAACATTGTTATTGAACAATCATTAGAAAATTTTGATGCAATGATTAATCGCTTGATTCGACCATTAGATAGAATTGGGTTAAGTATAGAAAGGAGTTTAATAACCAATGATGTATATTATGTTCGTTTGCCAGAAATAGAAAAAGTTTCTAAGTGGAGTAATCATGTAAAGAAAACAGAAAAAACATATAAAAAAGTTTCTTCAGAAATTATATTTAAACTTTTCACACCATATATTTTTGAAGATGATAAAACAATTGAAAATCAATTTAAAAAAATAAAAATTTCACTAATGCGAACTGATAATTGGATTACCCAGATGGATAAGGATAGAAATAAAGAGATGTTAAAGTCAATGACAATACAAAATCAAAAAGAATTCATTCCATAT
>VSOC01000126.1 GCA_009774615.1 Lachnospiraceae bacterium | reverse complement strand
GGGCGAACTATGGCGGCATATAAAGATGAACAGCGTGGAACATGGTATGTATCGTTCCATTATTATGACTGGACGGGGAAGAACTGTCGGAAAGTCAAGAGAGGTTTCAAAACCAAAAGAGAAGCTACGGAGTGGGAACATCATTTCCGCATGAAAGAAGCGGCTGACTTGGATATGACTTTCGGGGAATTTGTGCAGGCGTATACAAGGGATATGAAGCCGAAGCTGAAGCACAATACTTGGTTGACAAAGGAGCATATCTTACGCACAAAATTGTTACCGTACTTTGAGAAAAAGAAAATGTGCGATATTCGTGCAAAAGATATTATCCAGTGGCAGAATGAGCAGATTTCCTATCGTGATGAAAAAGGAAAGCCTTATGCGCCGACTTATCTGAAAACTCTGCAATCCGAATTGAGCGCATTATTTAATCATGCGGTACGGTTCTACGAATTAAAGAGCAATCCCGTTGTCAAAGCCGGGCCGCTTGGGAAAGGGAAAGCAGAGGAAATGCTTTTTTGGACGAAAGAGGAATATCTGAAATTCATTGAAGCAGTAAAAGACAAGCCATATTCCTATCAAGCATTTCAAATTTTATACTGGTGTGGCTTGCGTGTTGGCGAACTTTTAGCACTCACACCGCAGGATATAGATTTTGATAACAAGGTCATTCGGATAACAAAATCTTATCAGCGGTTAGAGGGAAAAGATGTGATAACAGACCCCAAAACACCGAAAAGCAAGCGAAATGTCAGTATGCCGGATTTTTTGTGTGAGGAATTAAAAGAGTATATCGGCAGGCTGTACGGGTTTCTCCCGACTGACCGTATCTTTCATCTGACAAAAAGTTTCCTGCACCATGAAATGACGAGAGGGGCAGGAAAAGCAGGGGTAAAGCGCATTAGAATCCACGATTTAAGGCACTCATATGTCAAGCCCAAGACAAAAATTTTTTCATCTTTTTTTGATTTTTTTATCGTGCATTTCCATCCTATTTTCACATAGAAAGATAACCGTTATTACCATGAAAAGCAAGTCCGTAAACCATTCGATCCTTACTTCCCTAAATGCTTCCCAGTTTTTTATCCTTCCCTATAGAAATCCTTTATTTTCCAGATAAGTTCTATTCGATTTCCGGGGTAAACGTATACTTTATCAATTAACTGGTCAACGAATGCCGCTGTTAGCTTTCCTGCTCCTGAAATATCTTCTGCCAGTTTTTTGTGTTCTGTTCGGGATTTATTGCTCCTTTCTTGCTGCTCCATCTGGCTCTGCAAGGTGGAACTGCATTGTTTCAGCCGGTTCAGTTCCAGGTCAATTAAGGATTTCTGTCCCTTATACTGCTCCAAGTCGATTTCCTGCAATAAAAACTGTTCATAAAGTACCCGCTTTTTATCCTGGAGAGTAGCTATCTTTTTATCAAATTCTTCCCGTTCTGCAGCCTGGACAGCAAATGCACTGGCATCTGATAAATCTTCCAGGTTTACGATCACCTGTGCCTGTTTTAACAGAATCGCATAAATCATTGCTTCTAATTCGCTTTCCAGAATGGTGAGTCTATAACATGGGGCAGTTTCGTTGATTCTGGTATAGCCGCAGGTAAAGGCGTGTTTTTTTGCACTTGTCCGCTGCATGGAGTGGCGGCAGCTTCCGCAGATAACTTTCCACCGCAGAAGATAGGATGATACTTTCTGTTTATCACATCGAATCCGCTTTAGTTTTCCCTGAACGTCGTCAAACAATTCTTTGCTGACCAGCGCAGGATGGTGATCTGGGATTTTAAACCATTCGCTTTCTTCTTTTTTTCGTACATTCCTTCCGCCAACCGCCGTGACTTTCCATCTTCCGGCAATGTACATTCCTGTATAACGTTCGTCACGCAAAAGGCGCAGGACGCTAGATCTGTGCCAGATATGCATACAGCGGGAAACGTCATGGTAGTTTAATCCTTTTTCTGCTTTATATTCACCTGGCGTAAGAATCCTTTTCTCAAACAGGGTCTTTATGATCTGGTTAATGGTATCTCCCTGTGCTGCCATGGCAAAGATAAGCTGGACGTTTGCGGCTGTTTCCGGGTCAGGTTCTATCCGTCCATCGGCACTTTTCTGATAACCATAGGGGCAGATGACGCTCTGGTATTCACCGCGCTTCATTCTTACATATTTGGCGGATTTGTATTTCATGGAAAGGTCACGGCTGTAAAATTCGCTGATCAGGTATTTAAACGCCACATCAATCCCCCCGGTATCCCCCTGAAGGCGACTGCTGTCAAATTCATCATTAACCGAGATGAAACGGATATGATATAAAGGAAACACCCGTTCCATAAAATACCCGACTTCAATGCTGTTGCGGCCAAAACGGGAAAAGTCTTTTACGATGATACAGTTGATTTTTCCCGCCCTCACCAGGTCGAGGAGCTGCTGTACTGCCGGACGTTCAAAGCTTGTTCCGCTGTAGCCATTGTCCACAAATTCCAGGATTTCCATGTTTCCGTCTTCATCCAGTGCATTTGCATATGAATAAAGTACCTTTTTCTGGTTTTCAATGCTTAAACTTTCGACTTTGCTGTCCTCAACGGAAAGCCGGATATAGAGGGCAGTTACATAACTGGGTGATAATACCTGATTCAATAATGCCTTATTCATAGGAACAGCCTCCATTCAGTACCTCGTCTACCCTTGGAAATTCATTGGTAAAACGGAATTGGATTTCGATATCCTCTGGCCCATTGACGGTGATCCGTTCGATAAGCTGGTCAACCAGGCGGGCAGAAAGGGCAGTATCCTCATCCAGTTTTGCCAGCTTTTCAGCAAGGCAGGAATAATGGCTTACCTGTTTTTCTAACTCGTCCTGCTGTTTTTCTAAATGCTGTATCTGCTGGATTCTTGCAGTAATTGTTTCTTCATAGCCTGTTTTCATCTGAAGGTATTCTTCGCGGGTTAATATCCCGGTAACGTGGCTTTCATAAAGGCTGGAAAGAAATTTCTGGCTGTTTGCGTTTTCCTGCCTGTGTTTTGTGATTTTCTTATGTATGGCCTGCTTTTGTTTATCCAGAAGCTCATCCTTTTGTTTAAGCAGAAGGTTCTTTCCAATAATGGTATCTGCTTCCTGCCGGATAATTGTAAGGATAGTCTGAAACAATTTGGTTTCATTAAGGCAAAGCCGGCCTGCGGCACAGGAGCCTTTTCCAATCCGTTCATTGGAAATGCAGTGGAAAAAATATTTACTGCTGTTGTGATGCCGCTGGCGGTGCAGGTTTTTTCCACAGTGGCCGCAGAAAATCCGGCCCCGAAGGATGTTTTCGGAATAAGGAACCGATACCCTTTGTGCAGCTTTTTCCGCAGCCAGCTTTCGGATGGCCTGTACCTGGGCAAACTGTTCACGGCTGATCAGCGGTTCATGTGTATTGCGGACAATTATCCATTCTTCCGGCGGAGTCGTGTATTGCTTATGGCCAATGGCGGTTGTTTTTCCCTGTACCATATCGCCCACATAGACTTCAGAGGAAAGAATTTTTATCACTGTCCAGGTATGCCATTTTCCACTTCCTGTTAAACGGCAGGGTTTAAGCATCCTTTGTTCTTCCAGATAGCGGCCTGGAGTGATGATCCCGGCTTCATTTAAGCGTTTTACAATAATATTTAAGGAAACCCCATCCGCCGCCCAGGTATAGATCTGCCGGATAATGGGGGCGGTATCTTCATTAACCAGCAGCTTATGGCAGTTATCCGGGTCTTTTTTATAGCCGAAAGGCGGCCTTGCACCGATAAAGTCCCCATTTTTCATGCTCTGATGGGCCTGTGACCGTACTTTTTTGCTGATGTCAGCAGCGTATGCCTCGTTAATCATGTTTTTTAACGGGACAATGATATGGCTGGGGCTGTTATTTGGTGTTTCGCTGTCGTACTGGTCATTGACGGCAATAAAACGGATATGGTGGAGAGGAAAATATTTTTCAATATAGTAGCCGGTATCAATGGCATTGCGTCCAAGGCGGGATAAGTCTTTTACCACGATACAGTCAATTTCCCCTGCTTCGGCATCAGCAAGCATCTGTTCAAAGCCAGGACGTGCAAATATCCTCCCGGTAACGCCGTTGTCGGTGTAGGTTTTCATCATTTCAATTTCCGGGTGCAGGGCAAGATAAGCCTCCATAATCTGTTTCTGCGTTTCCAGGGAATCTCCCCGGCGGCTGTTAAATTCTACTGACAGGCGGATATAGAGGGCAGCTTTCCACGTCTTTATCTGGCAGCTTTCCGGTACTGGGGGAAGCGTGTTTTGGTTTTTCCGGCTCTTTCTTGCCATTTATACCGCCTCCTTTGCTGTTTTATCTGCGTCTGTGCCGGAATGCATAGTGGCTGGCAAAAGAGGAGAGTTTATTATGTCCGGTGTATTTTCCTTGTTTTGTGCCAGCTTTCCCATTGCTTCCTCATATTCCATCTGGTAGCGGAAGGTAATCGCCAGTTCGGTCTTACTGACCACACGGATGGACTGGATTAAGGTAATGACTGCCTTCCGGTCAAGCTTAGTTATGGCAGAAAACTCCTTGAATTGTTGCACCCATTTCTGGCGTTCGCTGCGGTTAGCCTTTACTTTTTCCATCTCCTGGCGGAGTTTTTGTATGGCTGATTTCAGTTCGCCTGTCCGTTTCTCATAATTGTCTTTTAACTCCCGGTATTCCTGTTTATCCAGAAGGCCACCTATGAAATTTTCATACAGGGTAGTTTTAAACCGCTGAACCTGTGCGGACTGCGCTTCAATTTCCGCAATCTTTTCTCTGTATCCGGCAAGCAGTTCATGGGTGAATTTATCCTCATCCACATGGGCAATCAGCTCATCCAGAGAAATCACATTGGCGATATGAGCCTGAAGACTGTCCAGGACACAGTTTACCAGTTCATCCTCACGGAGCATGGCCGGATGGCTGCAGCCGTTCTTTTTTCCTGTGGGGCAGTAGTAATAAACATACTTCCGGTCTTTGTAGGTATTGGTTTTCCGGGTCATACAGGAGCCGCAGCAGCCGCAGATTAAGATCCCGGAAAACAGGTATACGTTATCCCCACAGGGAGTTGTCCGGGTGTCCAGCCGGATAATCCGCTGGACAAGGTCAAAGTCGGACTTATGGATAATCGGCTCGTGGGCATTTTCTGTGCGTATCCATTCATGGGCAGGCTTAACCCTGACTTCTTTAATTTTGTGGTTATAGGTCCCCTGCCGGCCCTGAACCAATGTGCCGGTATAGGTTTCATCCTGTAAGATGCGGAGGATGGTCGTTGCCGACCACCTGGCATCCGGTCTGTCCGCAAAGCCATGTTTGGGATGGGGGAGATTGTGGCTGGTCTTATATGCCATTGGGGAAGGGATGCCAAGTGCATTTAAACCGTCTGCAATTCTTTTGGCACTCGCCCCTTCAATCTTTTTACGGAAAATATCCTGGACAATCGGGGCAGTATGCGGGTCAACAACAAGCCTGTTTTTATTTTCTTCCGATTTCTGATAGCCGTATATAGGGCAGGCCCCTACATAGTCGCCGTTTTTGCGTTTGGCAAGAAGCGCACTTCGGGTTTTTACCGAAATATCGTGGCAATAGGCGTCATTGATGATGTTTTTCATGGAGATGCTCAGATCATCTCCCATATGTTCATTGGCGGTGTCAATCCCGTCATTGATGGCAATAAACCGCACACCATAAGCAGGGAATATCTGGCGGAGGTAACGCCCGGTTTCTATGTATTCCCGTCCAAGGCGGGAAAGGTCTTTTACGATGACACAGTTGATTGTTCCATCATAAATATCCTGCATCATTCCCTGGAAGGCCGGACGGTCGAAAAGGACTCCGCTGTACCCGTCGTCCACCCGTTCGGACACCAGGGCAATATCGGGATGATTTGCTAAATAATCTTCCACCAGCTTTTTCTGGTTTATGATGCTGTCACTTTCGGTTTCCCGGTCATTGGCATGGGAAAGCCGCAGATAGGCGGCTGCCTGGTATTTTGGCATAATAAAATCACTCCTTTACAAATTTACGGACTTCCCCCATAAACTAAAGAGTGATGCAAGTTTGCCTTTTTCAGTTTGTTCTTTTTCCACTTCTAATCGTAGCATAACCCCGCAGGAAAGTCAACACGTTAATTCGCTAAATTTATTATCCCATTAGCGTAAAATTTGCTTCAGGCAGTCTTCCAGGGAGCCGCTGCTGCCTGCAAACTGTACCTGAACCGTAAATTTGCCGCATTTAAAATGGTATGGGTTTTTTATCTGGCGGATAAATTCGCTAATCCGTTCCTCCCTGGGAAGGGTTTTGTCCACATGGATATCCCGGATATCCACCAAGCCGGAAGGGGCAGTTTTCCTTGTTTTTCCCATTTCCGTAGCCTCCAATCGTTTTTCTTGCCTTTCTTTTATCGTTTCAATCAACGCACGGATATAAGGATTACCCCTTAAACCGATACGGAAGTTTCTTTCCGCCCCGCTGCCCATTATATTTTTCCAGGATGACACGGGCAAAGCGAAGGGCAACATTGCCTGTGCTGAAATCCGCACGCCCGCGCCGGTTGATTTCATCCGGGTCAACGGCAGAAAGCCGGGAAAGGAAGGTATGGTCATTCATTTCCGTTTCATAGGTTTTGACAAACAAAGCCGTCCCGGAGATAATGGCGGCGGTAAGGGATCGGGGATCGCCTTCCCAGGTGTTCTGCAATAAGGTTAAAAAACGGGTGAAAGTTTCCCTGCCAAGTAAACGGTAGGCATTCATCAATGCACGGGTAGATACAATCTCCCCTGTTTTTCCCCGGCTTTTCCCCAAGGCCCAGACAAAGCCGCAATGCTCCACAAGGTACTTAATTTCTGTAATTTCTGCATCTGTGCCAGATTCTGCTAGGGCATTTGTGGATTGGGAGAGGCTCAGCCGCCGTTTGGCTTTATCCAGCTTATAGCAAAGGTCAGCCTCCTGTTCGTAGGTAAGGCCACTGTATACTTTGCAGACAGCCATGACTTCGCCGCCATTATTCATTTTACGCATGGCGGCAATCCGGTGCTGACCGTCAATCACATAAAATTTTCCGTCACGGAAGCTGACGATCACCGGATCAAGCAGGCGTTCATCCCAGTCCCGGATTAAGCGGTCTACTTCCTTTTCATCAACCGGACGCTGATAGGCAAGGCCGGAGGTCAGCCTGCTGGTATAGATAGATCGTTCCGTACCGGGATTGATGTACTCTGGTTCGGACGGTACGGGCTGCTGTCTGGCAGGCTCCGCTTTTTGGGGATAACGGTTTTTTCGGTAACTGCTCATGGTACAGGTTTCCTTTCTTCTGCTTTCTTTTCTTCAATTTGGCTATGGAACTGGTCAATAAGCTGATGGATAAACTCCATCTGCTGTTCAAGGTAAATGCGCTGCGGCTGTGTAAGGAGGGGATAAACGGCTTCATAGTAGGGGGTATTGTACCATTCCATCTCTTTCTGGAATTTTCGTACAAACGCATCAAATTCTGCCAGAAAACTATCCGGGGTACAGCGGCAGTCTTTATCGGGATCTTTTAAATCAGCAATGGATTCCTTCAGAGTAGAAAATTGTTTCCCCTCCAGTTTATAAGGGAGGGAAGATGGCGTTGTGCCTTCGGATTCTGGCAGGCCGGGTTCTTTTTCTGTTTCTGAATGTGTACATTCCAGTGTGTGGGCATTATCTGTCTGGACAGTATCTTTATGAGCAGTGTTTGTTTGGACAGTATTCTTTTGGCTGTTTGCTTCATCGCTTTTTGCTGTTTTATACTCATCCACAGAGCGAATTTTTCCTGTAGCTAAAAGGGCTGCAGCTTCCTTTTGCTGTTTGGCATCCAGGCGGGATAGTTTTAAGGCTGTTTTTTTCGTGATTTTGGCATTGCTGTCCCGGATGATTTCTTTTGTTTCCAGGGTTAAGTTTTTGGCGGTCTGCACCTGCAGTTCTACCGTCCGTGGGACAACCTTTGTTTTTGCGCGGTATCCTGGACAAAAGACTTTGCCGGATCAAGACGAATTTTTTTCGCTTTGATTTCCTCGCTTTTCCGGTCGCCGCCGTGCCGGGTTTCCGGGTGTATCTGCTCATAAATTTCTTTTCGGCGCAGAAGCATCTCCCCATAGTCCAAAACCGATAAATCGCTTCGGACAATGTTTTCATCAATTTCCGCAAGTTCAGCCTGAAGTCCCTCGAGGCTGCTTATGGTACAGGTTATTTCTGTCCAGCCCAAAGCTTTTACGGCCTCAATGCGGTGCAGCCCGGCAATCAATACGTTTTCCTGGTCAATGGTAATGGGATTTAACAGACCCAGTTCCCGGATACTTTCAGCCAGTTCCTGAACATGGGATTTGTCCAGTTCCCTTCGGCCATCCTTAATTAAGATTTCATCTATTGCGATTTGCAACCATGCGACACCTCCTTGATTTCTTTGGCTTTTTACTTAACAATCAGTCAGCTTTATAACAGGCCGATACAAATTTATCGTTTTGTCAGATGAAACACCATGCGCCGCAAACCTTACCGTTATACTTTTAATTTAAAGCACAGGATAGTTTTGGTTTGTGGCGGCAGGTCTTGCATCTGGCAAGAAGCTGTGCCGTATTCTCAGGCAACAGGATTGCCTTACTGCTCACCCCCGGCACGGGAATATCCAAGCCCGTCTGCGGCATACAGACGCCGTGATACCGACAGCAGGCGGCGGCAGGTGACTAAGCTGCCCAAACCTTGCCCACAGTATCCTCCTTTTACCCTGGAGAACGGGAGAGTACGGTTTTTCCCTATCATGGGTTATCGCGTTGCCGGTGCTGCCACACACTGGCTTTATGTACATTGGATTGTCGCTCGTACCTTTGAAATTATCTTATTGACGGACAGGTAACAGAAAAATGGAAGTATCCTTTCTGCAGTTCTGTTCCTGACCCGCAGGCAGTCATTGCGTCTATGTATAATTCGCTTTCCGTTTTTGCGGCGCATGATAGGTTTTATAACTTGGATATGGATATGAACGGGAAATTTAGCCGTTATTTTTCAAGGTTCACAGCAGAGTAAAAAACCCCTCTACTTATTTAGCCGTTGGGCAGGGGTGTTTGGCCCATTTTTTGGAAATTTTTTAAAAATTTTTCTCTAAATACTCCCGTAATTTTTCTAATGCTTTATCACGTCGATGTTGCAGGGTAGTTCTTGCCATATGTAGTGCGCTACTGGCTTCTCTCTCTGACTTTCCCATATAATATAATTCCCGAATTATCTTTTGCTCTTCGGGAGAAAGAATTGCAATTGCCTGTTCTAAAAGAATCGAACGAATGACCACATCCTCCAAATGCTCTTTCGGATCAGCAAAAGATACATCAAATTCTAAAAGCTGCTCGAAGGAAACTTCACGGCTGGGAAGAAATTTGATTCTTTGTGTTTCTTGATCAATGATTGTGTTTTCTTTTTTTAAATCTTTCATAAAGTATTGTTCTTTTCGTTTGCTGCGGTAGTATTCCTGATAAACTTCTTTACTGACTTTTACTGATTTTCCATCGATATATAGAAAAAAATCTTTATCTGACACTAATTTTACCTCCAAAATTTTAAATTTTAATTAAAATATAATTTTGAAAGGTGGTCCTCTACACTGTTTAATCATTGGAAAAAATTTCTTTGATTAAAAAATGGATGCTTTTATGTAGAATTGAGTATTACATAATTTAGCTATACAAGTTTTTACTAAAATAAATTCTTTATCATTATTAATTTTGATAATGTAACTTGATCACA
>VSOC01000125.1 GCA_009774615.1 Lachnospiraceae bacterium | reverse complement strand
CCATGCCCGGCTTTTGATTAACCATGCTGAAAATGGCAGGAAATATCTGTATGATATTTTGGCAGTAAAAAAAGAAATGAGCAAGCCGTAACAAGATGTACGGTGAAAACCCATTTCTTATTGTCGATAATAAGCTATTTTTTGATTCCTGTCAATCCCCAATTTTAACTTTTTCAGAATACCGCCATTGGCATTTTAATGCAATGGGGGAATTTTGTTCCCCCTTGACCACTCCATAGCATGAGTACACCCCCTTCCTGTCACCAGTACAGGGAACGGTAACAAGTACAGTATAGCAACATTCGACAAGAAACACAATCACACATTTTACAAAAATTGGGGACTTTTCTATTCGTTGGAAGGATTTTTTTTTGACGGGAGGATGTGCGCCTTATGTGGAGCAGCCGGGGCAGAAAGTCACTGCCCCTTATCCTGTTTTGGCAAATTAAACTATCTTACAAATTTTCTCCATATATACCTTTAGAAGTTATTTCCGTCTTTCTTCACATCAAGGTGTTTTTATAGCATCGCTTTCAGCAATTCTCCCGCCCATTCCTCCGAAGGGTCATTAGTTCCCAGTTCCCCACGGAACGCACGGACTAAAATCGCCTTTTTCATGCTATCGATCTGGGTGAGGACGGCTTCGGCAGCAGATTTGGCTTGCTGTTCTTTTTCTAAAAGACTATTAAGAATAGCAACAATTGCTTCCTGTTGTTCTTTCGTATAACTAGGGACAGGCAAACTCTTTATAACCTTTTCGTTTAAATTTTTCATCGTTGAACCAACGCAATTTTCTTCGAGATATTGCACCGAAGAATGGCTGGCAATAATTTGAGAGTAAAATGCTGCAATGTATCCCTCTTGAAGTCTGATAATCAGACTTCCTGTTCCACATAACCAACCATTTTCCTTTTCTGTTATGGGCGCAGATCGTCCCATTTCACCTCTGCGCCCCATAATAATATCACCAGTTTTTAACCTATATGCTGCCAGTTCTAATGCTTTCTCTTCTGAAATTGTGACTTTTCCTTCTGGAGCAATTTGTTGATTTGTAATATGTTTCGGATTTATTACAGGTATCCCACCTGCAATGTAGTCCTCTTTATGAAGGACACTACCGAATGGCCCTATTCTAATTGTTCCCACGATTGCTTCCAGTGGTATTGTTTTGCTTCCAGATAATCCAAGTAATTCTCCCGTAAACGCCTTATGAAGAATGGCAGACTTCCGCAGTTCAAAACCGTCCACCACCGCCTGGGCCTTTTCCTTCGCCTCATCCAGCTTGGTAAACAGACTTTCTATGCGGGAAACAATGCGGTGTTGCTCTGGAAGTGGCGGAAATGGAACTGACATTTTCTGAAGTGTTTTACTACTTACTTGAGCAAATGTCGTTCCTGTTGCATTATCATAGAGATATTGCTCAAAAGTCAAAAAGATATATCTGTAAAACTCTTTTGTTCCGATATAGGGACGAATTGCGGATACTCCTCGGCCCAAACAATATTCTCCATCTGAAAAAATTGGTTTGCCTAATGTTGCTCTAATACAAAGAATTAAATCGCCATTTTTAGAAATTTTGGTTGGAGCTTTTGTATATCTCGTAGCGAGCGGGTATATCTCGCCCATATCCGCCGCACCACCGATTAACGGCATATAAGATGAATCATCAGTTGTATCACTTCCGATCGGTGATTGACCCATAATAATTTCAGAAACATCCTTTAATCTTACCCAGCACCAATTCTTAGGAATCGGATACGGCTGCTCCTCCACTGGCACAAACAGGCTTTCAGAAGCCACTTTTTTCTTCGCCATCACTCCACCTCCGACAGGGCTTTCAACTCATTCACCACGCTTTGCAGGAGGTCAACCGCTTCTTCCAACTGCGCAATGGCCTCCTCGCCGCTTTCTATCGGGTCGGGCAGATCATCATAGTCAACCACGGAATCGTCCCGAATCAATCCCAGGTCAAGACTGTTTTCCTTCTGGGCGATCTGTTCCCGGGTATACACACTCCACCGCTCGTCCTGCACGACGCGGCGGTCTGCGGATTCAAACGCCGCCTCAAAGTCCGCAAAATGCTCCATTTTCAATGGACTGGTCTTGCCAAAGGAGGGCATATTGGTACGCAAATCATAGAACCAGACCTCCTGCGTGTTGCCCTTGTCTGCCTTGCCGCGAGTGAAAAACAGCACATTAGTCTTGACCCCTTGGGCGTAGAAAATGCCGGTAGGCAAACGCAGAACCGTATGCAGGTTGCACTTGTCCATCAGGTCAATGCGGATTTTCTCACCCTCGCCGTCCGCAAAAAGGACGTTATCCGGCAGCACCACAGCAGCGCGGGCCTTTCCATCTGCTTTCAGGCTGCGATAAATGTGCTGCAAAAAATTTAGCTGTTTGTTGCTGGTGGTATAGGTAAAGTCGTCACGGGTGGCGCGTTCCCCACCTTTTTTCGTGCCAAATGGGGGATTGGTGAGAACCACATCATAGCCCCGCATACTCTTGCCCAGGTTGGACAGGGTATCGCCCAGGGTAATGGTTCCCTCCATATTGTGCAGCATGGCATTCATCAAGGCCAGACGGTGGGTATCGTGTACCAGTTCCGTACCTGTAAAAGCCTCCGTCCGTTCAAAGGCGGCGGTATCTGCATCCAGGTCAAAAAAGTCATCTGTCTGGGCCGCAACATACCGATGAGCTGCGATCATAAAGCCAAATGTACCGCAGGCAGGGTCATTGCAGCGCTCCTTTGGTTGGGGCTTCACCAGACGGGTCATCACGTCAATTAACACGCGGGGCGTAAAATATTGCCCTGCGCCTGATTTTTTCTCATTGGCGTTCTTCTCCAAAAGACCTTCATATAAATTGCCAAGACCTTCTTCACGGGCAGAAAACCAATCCAGCCCGTCAATGGTGATGATGATCTTTTCAAGATTTTTCGGTTCGTCAATGTTGGTAGATGCGCCCTGATAGATTTCCCGCACACGGCCTGTACAGTTCTCACCCAGATGGTTCAGCAGTTCTTTATAAAATTTCTTCAACTCGATGCCGCTCTTGACGGTCAGACTATCCCAGCGGTAGGCTTCTGGTATCTGGATCTCCGCGCCCGTTTCCTTCGCCATTTTCAAGAACAGGATATAGGTTAGTTCCGTTACATACTGATGATAGGTGATACCATCATCCCGAAGAACATTGCAAAGGTTCCAGAGCTTGGATACGATTTCTTGAGTAGTCATAACCCATTTGCCTGCCTATCTTTCTGGATTTGGCGAGAGATCTCTGCAAGTATATTTTTCACAGCGCACTGCTGATATTCAGGCAGTATTTTTTTCTGTTCTGAATGAAAGTCATCAATGGCCTTTCTCATTTTCAGAACTGCGGATCGCTGTTCAGGGTCATCTGGTAGTGGTGCTTGTAGATTAGGGTTGTTCAAATAAAAACTTATTTGTCCTCCAGTAAGTGAATCAAGCCAATTAAAAAAATTAGGGTCATAAAAATTCATGCGCTTTTTCCTCCGTCATCGTACAAATACTCGTTAAGTTCCAAAATAATGCTTTCTACCTTACCACCAAACACTTTGTTAATCTTTGCAAAGCCACCCTGCGCCTTAAAACGCCCGTCCTCATCAAATACGGCTATATTCAAAACAGATTCTTCCATCAAGTACTTTTCCATTCTGGCGATCCAGTTAAGTTCCTGCTTGGAAAATTTGTGCGCTTTTTTCAGCTTGTCCACCGCTTGCCGGATTCTGGCTTCATGTGAAATAAGAGTGGAGCCAATAGCATACCGACGAATCAAGCTGATAATATCAGCGGCAATTTCCTCGTTAGTCATCTGAGAAACAGCCATATTCAGCTGCTGGGTGGTAAAGCCCTCCCTGTCCAGTGTCAGGCGCAGAGAACGCAGACCCTCGCGGGTCAGTTCCTTTGGCCTTGTGCAGATGATATTCAATGCGGCAATTTTATTTAGATTAATCTTGATGTAATCAGCAAATGCATCCAGATAGCCTTCTGGTTTTCTATCCTTTCCATAACCCCTGCTATGTTCCAAAAGTTTATCCTCATGATCAGAGATCACAACAGAGTAGCGACCATCCGGCTTGAATTGAGCCAGCATTTTAAATAGCTCCGCGTGAGCAAGCAAACGTTTTTTTGCATCCTGCGGTTTGCGCTGCTGAATATCGGCAATGAACTGGGTGGGGTCTTGTTCTCCAGCCATACTGATAAACTGTTCCATTGTTTCCGCATCCATGTGCTGCTTTTTCCTCTGCAGCTTTGCCACGATTTGGTCGATCTGGTTTTGTACATGGCGTTCGTCCTCCAGAACTTCCAGTCCCTCCAAAAGCTGTTCAAATGTTGCGCTTGGATTGACAACAACAGGCTTCATGGTATTAACTGCTTCCAGAGAATCATAAACGCCTACAGGGTCGTAAATCTCAAAATGCGTTTTGTGGATTTCCGGGCAGCGGCGGGTTGCGCGCCCCATCATCTGCTCGAACAGAATGCGGGACTTCACGCGGCGCATAAATACTAATGTTGTAATTGCAGGAACATCGATTCCCGTCGTCAGCAGATCAACGGTAACAACAATGCTGGGAAAGCGTTCGTTTTTGAATCGCCTGATGGCGTCCTTTACCTTTTTCTTGTTGCCGCCGCCCACAGAACCGGTAATTTTCATAATGGCGTCATTGTCCACGCCCATTTCCGTATAAATCTCCTTTAAGATTTTAACAATCAAATCGGCATGGTCATCATTGACGGCAAAGATCAACGTTTTTCCCTGTACGTCTGGGCTTTCTGGGTCAATGTCACGGGCAATTTCAGCCAGAACAGTCTGATTAAACGGCTCTGTTATGACTTGACGGTTAAAAGCGTCCACATCAAAATCCAGCTCATCTTCCAATAATTCGGAATTGGTGATTTCACCCGTTACAGGGTCATACCGTACAATGGTATCGCCCTTTTTATAATGAATTCCCTCTGTATTCAACTTTGTCAGCAATCTATGGGGCACGTCATGGTCAACCAGATACCCTTCAATCACCGCTTCGCGGTATGTGTACTTGAACACGGGTTGTCCAAAAATCTCTGTTGTCTGTAGGGCCGGTGTTGCAGTCAACGCAATTTTCACTGCGTCAAAATATTCCACAACACTACGGTATTTGCTCTGGTAATCCATCTGATCCCGGTAAAGGATCTCATCCTCACCCATTTCCCTATCCAAGATATAACCTCGGTGTGCCTCATCAATAATGACCAAATCATAGTCAGAAACGGCGGGCATGGTGTCCCCGTCATTGTACATGATTCGCTTGACCATACTCTGAACCGTGGCAATCTGGATTCGGGTTTCGCGGTCTATCTCTTTATCATCTAAACCCTTGATATTGTATATATCATCAAGGGTCATTAAGTCCTCCAGCTTGACCTCTTGGAACACGTCAAATGCCTGCTCACCCAAAGCTGTCCGGTCCACCAGGAAAAGGATTCTATGGAACCGTCCTGTTTTCAGGAAACGGTAAATCATGCCCAGAATCGTGCGGGTCTTGCCTGTACCTGTCGCCATAGCAAGCAGGATATTACGCCGCCCGTTGATAATCGCTTCTTCAGCGGCCTTTATCGCTCTGATCTGATATTCATAAAGATTCAAACCATCCTTATCACGCAGCAAATCATAGGACATCTCCTGCAAATCCTGATTCCTTGCAGAAATATCTTTGTTAAGCAATTCCATGATCCCCTCTGGACTCATCCATCCTCTCAAAGCTTTGGGCGCATTATCGGGCTGCCTCAAATCCAAGAACCATATGCCGCTTTTCGTATTATACTGCTCCAAATACGGTCTGCCATTAGTGGCAAAAGTAAATGGCACACCATAGCTGTACCATGTACTGATTTGATAAATTTTATCCACACTACGGATGTTTTTAGAGTAGTCCTTGCACTGGTAGTCAATTACAGAGGGAATATCCTTATGGATTGCCTTGGCCTCAAGCGTAGCAACCAACTGCATACCAACAAATAAAGCATAATCAACATAGCCCCGATTGCCAACTGTGGAATCCGTGGGCCATTCGGCGATAGCGATATTGTGTCCCTTTGCAGGGCGCGTTCCCTTGGAATAGCGCAGCCGTTCCGTATCAGCTTCCCAGCCAACTTTGCGAAGTTGCTCATCGATCAAATAGCGAGTTTCCGCCTCCGATTTGATCCGCTGACTTGCGGCCTTGCCAGACTGCTTTTTTCGGATTTCTTTTTCCATAACGGGAGTCGCTGTTGCTACCTTTTCCGCTTCTTTTATTAACTTCTCTTCCTTGGCCTGTTCATGCTTCTTATCGCTACTGACGGACTCAGTGATTTCATCTGGCATCACAAAAGGTCGATTTTGGTAGTTCCAGTCCCCGTAGGTCTGCATAAACCACTCACATAAGCTATATGCCATTTGAATCAGGGCTTTTCCATCCGATACAGAAGCGTAATTTTCATGCGTAGCTTTATTTCGATTGATACGCAGAGCATGAAGAATATCCTTCAAATCACGAGTAATCATTCCCTCACGGAATAAACCGTTAATTCTGTTTGCTGCTGTGTTGTCCTGAGGCAGCAGGATTCTGTCATAGGTAAAGCATAAATTGACGATCGTTTCGCCGATCATACCCAATTTCATCAAGCAGGAATTGGAATCGCTGTATAGATATTTTTCCGCCAATTCGCCGAAGTTCGCCAGAACAGGAAAACGGCTGTTCAAAAATTCAAAGTTCGATTTCATCATTCCACCTCCCTGCTGGCCGATTCTGGAAATAATTTTTCGCTTTCAGCTTCATTCTTGTTAAATCTTCCATACTCGCCCTCCTTTTGTCCCTAAATGAAAGCACAGCTAACATCTATTCCCTATTATATATCATGTATCGGAATAAAACAACATAAAGTCCCTCCTGCGCCGGCTTCCAGCTTGTAAAATCAGGAGATTTATGGTAGTACAGAGATACGAAAACAGAAGGGAAAGCAGGTGGGAAGATTGACAGTGACGCAGCGGATATGTACTATGGGACACTGGCGGAAAGGGTGAGATTTTTCAAAGAGAGCAAGGAGGGAATCGAGATTATGTGCCGGGCTATGGACGATATGAGGAATCAGGCATTGAAAGAAGGAGCAATCAATTCTGCAAAGAGAATGTTGACCGATGGAATTTTGACTCTTGAAAAAATTGCAAAATACGCAGGACTTCCACTTGACGAAGTGAAAAAACTGAAAGCAGAACGGACAGCATAGTAAAACCGTAAGCCAGGAATCTAAAAACAGATTCCCGGTCTTATTTTTACCCTAATGAGAATTTTTTGTGAATTTGATTAAAATATAAATCCTTTACTGCTTTTGCAAATTCAGTTCCCCTTCACTTTTTGCCACCATGGTAAGAAGACAGGTCAATATGGTTCCCAAAAAGCACCGATTAGATTATATTTTCATCGAATAAACTATACTTCTTCATCCACCGCCAAAGCGTTGATTTGCTGATTCCTAATTCCTGTGCCGTTTTTTTTCGGTTTCCGCCGTATTTTTTCAGTGTTTTTACAAGCAGTTCTTCCTGTTCATCCTTCCATGATTCAGTCTGGGCTGCTTCTTTTGTATTCGCTGTCTGAAGATCCTGCTTTCTTTCTGCTTTCTCAAATAATTCGGTCAATACGCCCAGAACCATCTTCTCATCCAGCAGACGCTTAGAAGCGGTTAATACCAGCCGTTCACAGAAGTTTTCAACCTGGTATCGGTTTCCCGGCCAGGGGTAATTAAGCAAAGCCTCCATCGCACCCGGGGTAAATACATGGTAGCGGTCAAACCGTTCACAGCAGTCCCTGACCGTATTTTCCAATAATTGTTTTACATCTTCCCGGCATTCCCGAAGCGGAGGAATGTTCAGGCAAAGTCCTTTTAGCAGATAGTAAAGGTCTTTTCGGAATGCACCCGTTTCCACGGCTCTTTCCAAGCGCCCCGGCTCGCTAAGGGCAAACAAAACCCGGACATCGGCATGTTTATTTCTCTGCGGTTCCTTGCCGCAGCAGATTTTATAGCGGATAAGCTGCAAAAGCCGATACTGATTTGCCGGATGAAGATATTCCCCATCGTCCATAAAAACCGTCCCTCCATCGACCTGCAGAACTGCTCCTTTTTCGTCAAATAAAAGCAAAAACTGTTCCTCTTCACTTAATCCCCGGCAGGAAATATCGGCAAAGGCATTTCTGCTTCTAAAACTGGCATTATGGATACTCTGGGCAATCAGCCGCTTTTGTGTCCCGGCCTCCCCTTCGATCAGCACCGGAAAATCCGAAAGGGAAAATAGTTTTGCCTGATGAACACAGTCCTGCATTGCCGGCGATTCCTGAAGAATATCCTCAAATCTCCCAAGAGCAATTAAACCATTTGCTGTACGCTTTTTCTGTACCTCCTGCTGGTTTGTGCTCACCTTTTTCTTCATCTTGTGACAGGTTAAAATCAGCCCGTCCACTTCTCCTTCGATCAGCACCGGGGCCAGCATGGCAAAAACGGAGGTTCCATTCACCATAAGAAAGGTCGAAAAGCCATCCCCGCCCTGAGAAAGCATACGTTCCGTCCGCACATGGTCTAAATCGGGAAATATCTCGGTCAGAAAACTTCCGGTCAGCTTCTTTCTCGGCTGTCCAAGGATGCCTTCCATTAAAGCATTTACTGCAATTATTTTTCCGTTTCCGTCCACATTGACCACGCCGCCAAAAGAATAATCCAGTAAGGTTTCCATCTGTGCCGCATTTTTCTTTTCTACCTCCATCGCGTAACTGACACTGTCCGCCATGGAGAAAGCATTGCGGATGGAATCTTCGGTATTGGAGAGAAACAGCGAGGGAATACCCGCCTGGGCGGCCGTTTCCACGGCGACCTCGCCGCCGATAATTAAATCCACGTTTTCCTCTACTGCCCTCATCGTGGTCATGCGGAGATCTTCGTTATTTTCGGCATAAAAGGTACGAAGTTCAATCGCATAAATACTGTCAAAATAGGACATATCACAGAACATATTCTGAAAGCCGACAACGGCAATTACCGGGTTTTCCTTTTTTAAGATCTGCTTGGCCTTAACCACCAAAAGCGCCATCTCCTGCGCCGTTATCACAATCTCAATTACCGGGATATCCGTGTACTGTTTAATTAATGACGCCTGTAGTCCGCGGGCAATAATCATCGAAGCCCCACCGGCAATCGACTGCCTGGCCTCCATTACGGCATTTTTTGTCCGCACCACCTTCATATCTCCGATTTCATAATGCTTTTTGGATTTGCTTTTTTCCTGAAGGATATTATGGGCGTGATAGAGCATCTCCTCACGCGGCACAAGGATAGCGACTTTTCCCATGTGGTTTTGTCCTTTCCTGTAAAATTATTATTACTGTTCACAGCAACGGGTACACAGACCTGCATAAACAGTAATAAATTATTCATCTAAATAAGATTTAAGTTCTTCTACCAATTGATATACCATTGTTCCCGGGTCATATGCCGAAGGCTTACATCGCTCTGGTTTAAATTCCGCCATTCTGCGTTTTGCATTCTGAATTGCTGTTTTTACCCCCTGATAGGAATCGACCAGGAAATAAATATTTTTGTCATTTTTCTTGTACCTGCCTTCTCCCAGATGATATTGCCTAAAAATTTCATCCAATTTTTTATTCCATTCATTCCTGTGTAATGCAGAATCACTGTAATTAAAGTGCAGGTATAACCAATACTCAAAGGACTGATTACTCCATGCAATATGATATCCTTTTTTGATTCCCATTTCTATTGCATCGTCAAAATCTTCAAAATCATCTTTATCAAAGACTATCCAGATATACTGATACGGAATTTTGGCATTTTGCACCATTTGATCGGTAAATTCAATTAATTTTTCTGTTGAGCATCCCTTTCCCTGAATGTCAATACTTGGAACCTCAGCCACACAAATGATTCCTCCTGGCTTCTCTTCAATTAATTTCTTTATTCCGTTAAAATATAATGGTTCGGTTCTGGTGCCTTCTGTTACAATTAAATATGAATTTGCTTTAGGCTTTTTAAATTCATATTTTCTTTTTTCCCTAGCCTCACGTCTTTTTTTAAAAAGGTTATCTGTCCCCACCTATTCACCTTCTTTCACAGCAAACTCCTTAAGAAACGGGATACCTCCGTATACACCTGCCAGATAGTCCTTTTCAAATGAAGCATCCGATCTTACTTTGAAATCCGACAATGCAGTTAGTGATGAATAACCATATTCATCTTTTTGCACAAACCAAATCTGATCACGCCGGAAGAATTTTTTATCCATTAATGTAGTATCATGTGTAGTGTAAATTAACTGTGCATTTGATTCTTTTTCATAGAATCACTC